>JAFYYE010000173.1 GCA_017557715.1 Pseudobutyrivibrio sp. | reverse complement strand
TATTTTTGTTCTCCTTTTCTTTTTTATTGGGGTTATTTATAAAAATAAAGAGGCTCAAAACCACAGCAAATGAGACCGTGATTTTGAACCTCTAGTTTGTCTAGTCAGTTCCACCTGTTTATAATCTAATTTTTTCGCTCTTATCTATTTGGATTATTTTTCCATCTTGTATAACAATGTTAACGGAGCCATATTTTATTGACTCGATGTAATCCTTAATTTGTTCCAGTTGTTTTTCAGTAACCTCTTTTACCTCAGCCATTTTTCTCTCCTTTTACATTTTTCATTGATAGAACTGGTGCTAGTTGGATTCGAACCAACAACTTCAGTGCTGCCGCACCTATGCCCTTCCAGCGGCTATAGCACCAAAAAAGCCACCACCTGGTTTCCCAAGCAGTGGCCTTTGATTAATTCGCATTTACGAAATAATCTGATTCAGGTGCAAGACTAGAAGCCATGCACTCTGTAGCATCATCTGCCTGAGCGTATAGCATTTTACACATACACATACAACAGTTACTATCCATATTTGCCCTCATAGTCTTGCTCCTTTCCCTCAGCAGTCAGTTTCTACTGAGATGTGATTTCTGATTCATTTAACTTGTTGATACTATAACTTTAATTACCTACTCAGTCAATAGGTGTCATAATTGGTAAAAATAATAGCCAGTTATAAACTGAATTTATATCTCGCTAAATACATTTCAAACTAGCAACCTTTCTTACTCACCACATACACTTATTCTCACAACATCCCTATGTGGATTAGTCTTGGCGATTCCAATCTCCTCCACTCTCGCTTCCAGCGGTACAAAGGATTTCTGCAAATAAGAAAATGCATCCCTCATCTGCTCAGAATCTAAGGTCTTACCTAATGTAATATGTGGCATCCAGGAATATGGCTGATAGTACTTGCTGAATGATAAACCATACACATCCTTTAATGCATCATATAGTTTTGTCTGCATATCCATTAGATATTCATTTATTACTGGAGCCCCGTAAATTACTCCTGGCAAAATCTGCCCCAAAGTAGGAATTAGTATATCTCCTGATGAAAGTGTCTTCATAATAGCCGAAGATTTCTCAACAACAGCTTCCTCATCCCTAGCCTCTATGCTAAGAATAGTTAGATGTGGCGGCACATTGTTATCCAGCATGAAAGTGTTCCCACAGGCTTTTGCCACTCCATCCACATATCCAGATAAAGTCTTATTTGTTTTTTCATCAAAATATGCTGATATTAAGTACATATTCTACTCCCCACACAAATCTTCCGGTCTGCATTTCAATACCTTGCTTAATGATAAAACAGTAGCCGCAGCTGCCTTATTTATATCCTTTGCACCAATTTCATACTGCTGCAAGGTTCTCAGATTAATCCCTGCTTCCCTGGCCAATTCACTCTGTGACAATCCATAAAGCTTTCTGTATGCCTGAAGCCTTCTGACTGTATCCGAATGCTCTGCTTTACTATTGATATATTCAACAATCTTTTCTTCATCCATTTCATGATAAGGATTATATTTCTTACTAAGATCCTCTACTGTAATAATCTTCTGAATGTCTCTAAAGGATTTACCAGAAGACCATTGATAATATGCCAACACCCATCCTGTCCAGTATTCTACAGTAGGTGGAGTATATGATGTATCCACTTCCTTACGACCATCAATCCCATAAACCTTTGTTACAACTGTATCCACCAATTCTGTCCCTGATTTTCCAACCAGATATCTAGGATTACCAACTTCAAATTGATGGGCAATACCAGAGTTTATAAACAGCTGCATAAAAAAATTCAATGTAAAGTTATATCCATTAACAGCAACATCAAATGCCTCTGCCAAGTTTAACATTGCATCATATAGATACATTTGATTATATGCATGAACCATACTAGCTCTCCTCTCGCATTAAATCCAAAATGTAAACTCCACCCTTATCCAAGGTGTTAGAAATCTCATTATAGCTATTTCTTGCGATTGTATCTCTTGACATTCTCTTTGGATAATAGTCTATATAGTCAACAGGATTTGCCTCAATAAACTTTAATCTTGAAAAAGCTTTTTCACTCTTGATGAAATATTGCGTTCCCAGCTCTCCAAGATACATGGCCTTTTCAAGTTGCGAAATGCTAATGGAATTTGAAACAAATGCTCTAGCAAAAGAAAAGTAAGAATCATCTGCCCTGTATCCAATTATCACATCATATTCTTCTATATCCACATGATATTTTTTCTTTAAATACTCCAAGCCATCTAACGCTACGGGATTACTAATTTTGACATTGCGATGCTCTAATAAAACAGTTAGCCAATTCAAAATTGAATACTCACTGCCATTTAAATCTAGAACTTTTAATCCTTCTATATTTATCTCATACGAATTTACAAATCCTGCACGTCCATCTTCTACCGCCCATTCCTTCGCAAGCTCAATATGCTTTGTACAGTAAAATCCCTGTCCATAATCATTATATATATTGCCCTCTTTATACTTTGGCTTTTCTATAATTCTCTCAGATCCATGATATAAAATAATATTATCCATATAACCTCCTATACTTCTCTAGAAGTATATATATTATAACTCCAAAGAAGTATAGATTCAAGCATACAAAAAAAGCCAAGGCTTTTATAAGTTTTTAGTTGTCAAATCTCCAGGAAATACTTGTGAATTCTTTTATCCTCCGACACCTCTGGATGGAAAGACATAGCGAGTTGATTCTTGTATTGAACAGCCACTATTTTGTCATCAATCTTTGAAAGTACCTTTACTTCTGGATTATTTACGCTTTCAAAATATGGCGCTCTTATAAAATTCATGGGAACATTTTCCAGTGCACCAAAGGAACCTGATGTAATAAAACTGCCCAACTGTCTGCCATAAGCATTTCTTTTGATTGTGACAGGCAACGTAGCCAGATGCTTTTCTCCTCCAACTACATTTTCTGAAAGAAGAATGGCACCGGCGCAGGTTGCCAGCACAGGGGTACCATCCTCAATCAGCTTTTGTATATCTTCAAACAAACCCACCTTCTTTAAGAGATTGCTTTGAGTAGTGCTCTCCCCACCTGGTAGAACTAGGCCATCATAATGTCTTGCTTTTAAATCTGATTTCTGTCTAATCTCGTAAACATCAGCACCAAGGCTTTTCAAAACATTTATATGCTCAATAAACGCCCCCTGCAAAGCAATGACACCTATTGTAAGAGGTTTTTCTCCCATAATCTGCCTCCTTTAAGCTCCACGCTTTGACATTAAAAGCTGAATCTCGCTTTCGTTGATTCCTACCATGGCTTCGCCCAAATCCTCTGAAAGCTCTGCCAAAAGCTTTGAATCATTAAAATTAGCTACAGCCTGAACAATAGCTGTGGCTCTCTTTACAGGATCTCCTGACTTGAAAATACCAGAGCCCACAAACACGCCCTCAGCGCCAAGCTTCATCATAAGCGCAGCATCTGCTGGAGTGGCTACACCACCTGCTGCAAAATTAACAACAGGAAGCTTTCCATTTTCATGAACATATTTAACAAGCTCATATGGCACTGCTAGCTGCTTTGCAGTCTCATAAAGCTCATCCTCTCTCTTGGACACAACCTCTCTAATCTGAGAGTTAATAAGTCTCATGTGACTTACAGCCTGCACTACATCACCTGTGCCTGGCTCGCCCTTTGTTCTAATCATAGAAGCACCCTCTGCAATTCTTCTAAGTGCCTCTCCCAAATCCTTTGCTCCACAGACAAATGGAACATTATAATTCTTCTTTTCTATGTGATATATATTAT
>JAFYYE010000018.1 GCA_017557715.1 Pseudobutyrivibrio sp. | reverse complement strand
TTAGCGGAAAGCTCCATATACACGCCTTCTGCTATCTTCCTAAAAAGCTCTATATATTTTTCAATCTGTTTAAATTGGTATTTTCTCAATTTCTACTCCCCTTTTTATACAACGCTCCTCATACCATTTTACTCTATTTGTGTAAAAAAAACCTCAATATTCTGTGAATATTGAGGTTTTGCTTGAATTTTTATTCAATTATCTAATTATTTCGTCCAAAATACTTTGGGCCACTTCATCCTTAGACATGATTGGAAGCTCCTTGGCATCATCTGCAGTGATTAATGTCACCACATTTGTGTCTGTGCCAAATCCTGCTCCTTCTGTACGAAGATTGTTAGCCACAATCATATCTACATTTTTCTTTTTAAGCTTTGCCTTGGAATTCTCCAACATGTTTTCGGTCTCCATGGAGAATCCGCAGATAAACTGACCAGGCTTTTTATTTGCCCCAAGATAAGACAAAATATCTTCTGTGCGCTCAAGCTCTATGCTAGAACTCTCGCCATCCTTTTTCTTAATCTTCTCAGTGGCTACCTTAGCTGGACGATAATCCGCTACAGCAGCACTCTTTATTATTATATCGCACTCCCCGGCTCTGGATTTCACCGCATCAGCCATCTCGGCAGCGCTCTTAACGTTTACTACATCTACAAACATAGGTGGCTCTACGGCCACTGGACCACTTACAAGTGTAACCTCTGCTCCCCTAAGCATAGCCGCCCTAGCGATGGCATATCCCATCTTTCCTGTACTATGATTGCTTATGTATCTCACTGGGTCTATGGCCTCCTGGGTCGGTCCAGCTGTCACTAAAACCTTCTTCCCTTCAAGGTCATGCGCGCAAGCGATTTCTCTAAGTATGTACTGTAGTAACACTTCTGGCTCAGGCATCTTTCCCGCTCCAGTATCACCGCATGCCAAATATCCGCAAGCTGGCTGAATTATCTCAAAGCCATATTTTTTAAGTGTTTCAATATTATCCTGAACGATAGGATTTGTGAACATGTTAGTGTTCATGGCTGGGCTGACGAGCTTCTTGCACTTTGCTGCAAGAATAGTAGTGGTGAGCATATCATCCGCAATTCCATGTGCCATCTTCCCTATGACATTTGCACTTGCTGGTGCAACCATGAAAATATCCGCTCTCTTTGCCAGCGCCACATGCTCTACATTAAACTTAAAATCTCTATCAAAAGTATCTACAAGACATTTATTGCTAGTCAAAGTTTCAAAGGTAATTGGATTGATGAAATTGGTAGCATTCTTTGTCATTATGACATTAACATCTGCACCTAGCTTTACAAGGGCTGACGCCAAATTTGCTATTTTATATGCCGCAATGGAGCCTGTTACTCCAAGGACAACACATTTACCTTTTAACATTTCTACCTACTACCTCCAAATTAAAAGTGCTGTTTATTATTCTCTCTTAGCTTACTTCTACTTTAACAAAAATAATTAGTTTGCCATCTGCTCAGATGTCTTTACTTCTGAAACAGCCTGAACCTTCTCAGACTTTTTTCCAGAATAAACTCCTGCTGGCTTAATCTTATCAAGCACGATGCCAACAAGATAAACGATAACTGCGCCAACGATAGCTTCGATAACTCCGTTAAAGCTGATGATTCCGCCAATTACTCCCATAAGAGCACTTGGGTCGATCTGAAGAACCTCTGCGTATGGGATTCTGTAGAATGCATAAATGCTTCCCATAACAAGAAGTGTATTTGTCATAGCACCTGAAATACCTGCTGTGATAAATCCCAGTGCCTTAGCATCTTTATTCATAAATAAATACTCGATAGCTACGAAAACTGCAATTCCAACAACAGCGCCGATAACCTGTGCAGCTGTAACTGAAAATCCAACCTTTCCCTCAGAAATCATCTTATTGAAGAAAGCAAATACACCAAATCCCATGATGAAAGAAATGATTACGTTGATAACTGAACCGTAAACAACCTTCTTCTCTGAGCTGATAGCTTTCTTGATTCCTACGTACACAAAGTAAGGAACTACACCAATAAGAATTCTAGGAACGATTGCAATGAATGTACTCTTGAAAACGAGTCCGATTACCTGTCCTACAGTATCATGTGAAAGCATTGTAAGCGCTGCTACTGGTGAGAACGCAAATGCTGATGGAGTAGGTGTAAGTGAGCTCTTAATAAAGCTTGTGATACCAAATACTCCGCCGAGGCAAGCTCCCTTCTTTGGTCCTAAGAAAAGTGAACCAATGATAACTGGAATATGAAGTGTTGTTGCATTAATAACTACGAGTGGAATATATCCGAGTGGTGTTGAAGCCATAACTACAATAATGGCTACGAATAACGCTGTGAGCACGAGCTCATAGGTCTTAGAATTGTTGCTTTGCATATGTTTCCTCCTTCTGGTAGAAGCCATTAACTGGTCTCCTCCTGTTAAAACAGTAATTTGCAAGCTAATTTAATTGATAAAATTTTAACAGCACACAGATTCTACCACATAGATTTCTATGTGTCAAAAGCCCGGTACAAGTCAGCTTTGATCTTGTCTGGGCTTCTGAAATCCTCAGCTACTTTGTCAGCCCTTTGGTGTAGTAGCTGTTACCATATATATCGGTAAATACATAAGATATCAATATATCTCTTCCAACTATTGATACATCGCTTATCTTCATTTCCTTCATCGAACCACTGACAGTCACAGGGTCTCCAAGAAAATACTGATCATTATAATTTCCATCGTAATCATAATAATCACAAATGTAATTTATTGTATCTCCCTTCTCTAACTCTGTAAGATTCTTAGCAATAACTTCTGTTTCGCCTTCTTTATAATCGTAAGTTGCACCTGCCAAATAGCCTGTCTCATGTTCGTTATCAAACACAAGAATCAGGTTTGCTTCCTCACCATTTAAAAGCACAGGTACACGTCCTGTAATAGTATATTTTTCAGAGGTACCAGTTGTATCGATGTGATAGTAAGGGATAACCTGACCATCAATAGCAAGCCAGCTCTTATCCTCATTTGCCTTGAGATTGTTATCATCATCCCACTCAAACATGTTATCAAGGCCAAGATCTATATAGCCCTCACCATCATCTACAAATACTGAATATTCAATCTCCTGTACATTAGCCCACTGGTCTTCTGTCAAAGCTATGATGCTCTCGCCCTTGGCATTCGCTTGCCATGCAAGAGATTTCGCATCTAATTTATTCTCAGCAATATATCCTGCTGCATCCTCAAGCGAAACACCTTCATCCAAAAATCTTGGTGATGATGAGCTGGCTGAAAGCACTGCGTTAAGGATTTGCGCCACTGCTTGAGCACTATCCAAGCTTGCGCTACTGCTTCCGTTACCAAACAGCATACTTGCTGGTGTGCTGTTTCCATTGCTCTCACCTGTTGCCTGTCCATAATATGCCATTGATGCAAACTTCTGGATGCAATGACTGTAGCTTTCGTCCATTCCTATCTCGCCGTAGGTATCCACCATATTGTCCACCTTGCCGGTCTGACGATATGGGAAGTATATTGAAAGGCCGTAAGCGTTTGTCATATTGCTAGAGGTTCTATTGTACTTCACTGCCCCCTTCAGGGAATCAGCCAGTTCTTTACCCTCTTTATTATTCATCTTGATTGCAAAATCTATTAAATCAATTTGGTCAATCTTAGAAGATGTAGCAAACTCTCTTGTACTAGAGCGTGCTGTAGAAACTGTCTTATACTCCTTCTTGTCGATTAAGCTTGCAGTCGAATCTGAAAAGCTCTTTAAATCCTCTGGCACAGTTGCTGTAAGCTCTGCCAAATCCACAAGCGATAATGTTGTCTTCTGGCCTGCACACTGCTGTCCACATTGAGACACAAAATCATCTACGATTTTCTTTCCTACTTCCAATGTTGAAATAGATGGATTCTTGCTCAAATCTGTGAGCCAGTTTGTATAGTACCAGCCTATTCCAGGCTCTGTCTCCTCAGAGGCAATCATATAATCACTGTGCGCATCAAGCATCAGCCCTGTCTCAAGGGTAGCCATAAGACATGCGTCAAAGCCTACAAAATCATACTTAAGTCCGCCTTCTGTGAGGGCCTTGTTAATCTCAGCCAAATCCATCGAGCCTGAATTCTTATGCTTTTCATCATAACCATAGCCTGTTACCGAACCGCCACCATGATCCCAGAAAATAAGCGCATATCTATCAGCAGGGTAATTCTCACCGCCCCATTTAATAAAGCTAGAAAGAGTCTTTGGGTCTGTCATAGGTAAATCACCCAAATCATCCTTCAAAAGAGCCATCTTTCCATTCCTTATCTGGTAGATTTGATTCGTCTTATTACTGATTACATTGTTCTGCCATTTTGTGCAGCCGCCTGTATAGATAAGCAGGTTAATATTGTCCCCAACTGTAGCATTAAGCATTTCCTGCATATCCTTTGAAG
Source organism: Pseudobutyrivibrio sp. (assembly GCA_017557715.1). GTDB lineage: Bacteria > Bacillota > Clostridia > Lachnospirales > Lachnospiraceae > Pseudobutyrivibrio. The sequence continues at coordinate 5,751 of JAFYYE010000018.1, read as the reverse complement.
CCATTGCTCCTCTGGACTCCAAGTCAGTTCCGCACATATAAACCATGATAGTGGTAATATCCTTGCCATCACCCTTAAGCACGGTATATTTTTCTCTGGCACCGTCTGCCACAGTGTCATCTAAAACACCTGTATTTGAGTCGCTACTCCATTTAGCATTTCCACTTTGAGCCGTACTTGTATAACCACTTCCAAGAAGAAGTGATGCCATGGAACCTATTGTATTTACCGTACTTGTAGTGGTAGTACTGGATATCGATCCTGTTCCTGCGCTATCAGAACCACCTAAGAAAGCGCCAAGACCACCTCCACCACCAAGCAATAAAACAATGATGATAATTATCAGCTTTCCAAGGCCACCGCCTCCACCGCCGTAACCGCCATCCCTATTCAGATTAGGGCCTCCGCTCATTGGGCGCTTATTAACTGTCCCCGTGCCAGTTAAATTCTTCTTCCTAGATACTGGTCTGTCAGCCATTCCCGTGTTTCCTCCCAGACAAAAGGAGGTGTAGCTTTTGCTACACCTCCGCTACTATTTTCCATTATACACATTTTCTATTTAAGTGCCATCTCTTCCATTTCTTTAGCAATTTTATTAATTACATCAAGTGTCTCATTCATGTTTCGAAGGGCTTCCATGGCATCATCACTTACAGCACCTACAGTATCAGCCGCTGCTGCAACCTCTTCCGATGTAGCAGAAAGATTCGTGATATTATCCATAATCTGTGTATTGGCGCTAACTACCTCATCTACAGAACCTTTAACCTGAACGACGCCCTCTCTCAAATCATCTGAGCCTTCCTTGATGGCATCAAGCTTGGCACCTGTTTCCGCGATAAGCTCGTTCTGCTTCTGTGCATACTCAGCTGACTTTGACATGGCCGCTGATGCTGAACGCGCATCACTTGTAAGTCTTTCAATGATTCTTGAAATCTCTTCTGTAGCCTCTCTTGTGCTTTCTGAAAGAGCTCGAATCTCATCTGCTACTACTGCAAATCCCTTACCGGCTTCACCAGCTCTTGCAGCCTCGATAGATGCATTAAGAGCAAGAAGATTTGTCTGACTTGAAATACCAAGGATGGTCTCGGTGATTGCCTGTACATCCTGAATACTTGTATTTAATGCCTGTGTTGTTGATGCAGTCTCAAGGTTAATCTTGGCAACCTCTTCGGCCTGCTTCTTCAACTGATTAATGAGATCAACACCTTCGTTTACTGATTCTTCCACGCGGCTTGATACATCATCAATATTATTTGCTTCCTGCTCAACAGAATGAATGCTTTCCTGAATAACTGCAGTTTTATTAGTCTGATTTTCGATAGCCTCAGCAGTGTTCTTTGTGCCTTCAACAATCTCATTAACAGATGAATTTGTGGCATCCATAGATTCATTCAGCTTATCAGAAACCTCGTTTGCCTCAACAAACTTCTGATTCAACTTCTCTGCCAATTCAACGATTGTATCAGATGTTTCTTTAATCTCTGCAGCATTTTCCTTGATTGTATCAAGAACCTCTGTGGTCTGACGGCGTTGCTGCTTACAAACAATAACAGATATAGTACATGCGATAATAGAGAATACTAACTCTGTAACTAAATCTCTACCAGATATATTACCTCTTCTAATCTCTATAATGCCAGATGTTATCAAGCAGAAATTAGCTATAAAGCATCCAATTCGTACTGTTCCTGCTTCGCCATATATCATTACGATTAATATAATCGTATACATGAATATGTACATGTTTGTGTCGGCAGGATAATAGATATTGAGCAAAAACAATGCAACCATCGAAAGAGTAATAACGTATTTATATTTGTATTTCTCTCCGAATGACTTGTAGGTCACCTGGAACAAAATCATATCTAAAAATGCTACAGCCAATCTGATAATATCTAAAGCGTTTAATCCATCAAGCACTATCGACCTTACTGTAACAAAAATCAGCGCAATACAAGTGATTGTCCCACAATACCTCGCTAATTTATTCTTCTCAAGCATCTGTCTGGTTTTTACATCCATGTTATCTTCTCTGTTATTCTCTGGCATATTTTTTGGCCTCCACCTTACACTACACATTTGGTCTCATGGGCTTTTACTTATGTCCTCTAAATAAGTTAGTTATAAAAGATTCTTGCCCTATGCTAGTAGAATAAGTATATCAACTTTTTTCTCAGAAAATGTAAAATTGACAGAAAATTCATAGAAGTTTCATTGAGTCTTTAAAATCACCACAACATTGTAATTTGTAAAATTTCTAAAAAAAACCAGGAGATTACTCTCCTGGTGCACTGTTTATTACTTTGCCTGTGTTCCAAAGCATTGCCGACTTCTCAGCTGCCTGTTCACGGCCTTCTTCAGTTTTGTATCCCACGGTACCCGTGTAGCTTCCGCAATCAAGACATGCTACATAATAACCGTGATCCTCTTCTTCCATGAGACCGGCCCCTCCGCAGATAGGACACTCATGTAATTCAAACTTTTCTGTAAAATCCATCTTATGAAACCTTCAACTTAAATTTTTGTAAATCTCTCTCAGAATCAACTTCTTCCATAACTGCACCAAGCTTACTAAACTTGCCAACGATATCCTCATATCCACGCTGGATATACTTGATATCATCGATAACTGTGATGCCATCAGCTGCAAGACCAGCAATAATAAGTGCTGCACCTGCACGAAGATCTGGAGCAGAAACCTGTGCTCCTGTATATCTCTCAACACCTGTAACAATAGCTACTGTGCTTTCTACTTTTATATTTGCTCCCATACGAGCAAGCTCATCTACGTACTTGAAACGATTCTCAAAAATAGATTCTGTAACTGTACTTGTTCCATCAGCGATACCAAGCACTGCTGTAAACTCAGGCTGCATATCTGTAGGAAAACCTGGATAAGGAAGAGTAGTTACGTGAGTCTTTGTGAGCTTTCTGCCCTTTCCAATAACACGAACTGCATCATCATATTCCTCTACAATACATCCAGCCTCGATAAGCTTAGCTGAAGTAGCCTCTAAGTGCTTTGGAATAACGTTCTTGATAAGAACATCACCGTGTGTAGCTGCTGCCGCACACATATATGTACCAGCTTCAATCTGATCTGGAATAACTGCATAAGTTGTGCCGTGAAGTGCAGGAACACCAACGATACGAATAACATCTGTACCAGCTCCACGAATGTTTGCACCCATACTGTTAAGGAATGAAGCAACGTCTACAACGTGTGGCTCCTTAGCAGCATTCTCGATAGTAGTCTTGCCCTCTGCAAGAACAGCTGCAAGCATAATATTGATAGTTGCACCAACGGATACTTTATCAAGATAAATGTGGCTACCAACAAGCTTGTCCGCACGTGCTGACCAAAGACCATAGGATACATCTACATTTGCACCAAGAGCCTTAAGACCCTTAACGTGTAAATCGATAGGACGTGCACCAATAAGGCATCCGCCTGGAAGTGCAACCTCTGCATTCTTATACTTTCCTAAAAGTGCTCCCATCAAATAATATGAAGCACGAATCTTTTTAATATATTCGTAATCTACTGACAGTCTCGATATACTAGAACCATTAATCTTAACTGTGTGCTCATCTACGCGAGTAATCGAAGCTCCAATATCTTCGAGGGCTCCAATAAGTACATTTATATCTTTGACGTTTGGCAGATTCTCAATTGTAACAGTTTCGTCTGTCATGATGGCACCTGCTAAAATACCCAGTGCCGCATTCTTAGCGCCACTGATTTCCACTTCACCGGATAGTGGAGTGCCGCCTTTAATCACATACTGTTCCATATTGTCTCCTACAATTCTCTCTAAAAATCCCGAAAGCCAAAAATGGGCATAGTTATCCCTATGCGATTTGACTCCGATATAATTTAGCATAAAAGCCGTCTTTCTGCAACAATTCTGTGTGATTACCTTGCTCAACAATCTTGCCATCTTTGACGAACAAAATCACATCTGCCTCTCTAATTGTAGAAAGTCTGTGGGCTACAACAAATGTTGTTCGGCCTTTCATCATTTTATTAAATGCCGATTGTATCTTCTGTTCTGTTCTTGTATCAATTGAAGATGTAGCCTCATCCAAAATAAGCATTGGAGGGATATTAAGCATAACCCTTGTGATACAAAGCAACTGCATCTGTCCCTGAGACAGAGAGCCATTTGTTGAAGAAAGGATTGTGTCATATCCATAAGGCATCCTCTTTATAAAGCTGTGGGCGTGTGTCGCCTTAGCAGCCTCGATAATCTCTTCATCCGTAGCATTTGGACTGGCCATCTTCAGATTATCCTTGATACTGGCCTCTTTCAGCCAAGTCTCCTGAAGTACCATTCCAAAGTTTCTTCTAAGATTATCAATATCTATATCCCTGATATCCACGCCATCAATCAGAATCTGGCCAGCATCAATATCATAAAATCTCATAAGAAGATTGATGATTGTACTTTTTCCTGCTCCAGTTGGACCCACAATGGCCACTCTCTTTCCAGGCTCCACCTTGAGATTCAGGTGCTCAATAAGCTTCTTATTCTTATCATATGAAAAGCTAACATCCTTAAATTCAATCTGTCCCTTGGCGCTGTCGATAACAGCAGTACCATTGTTATCCTCCACCTCAGCATCAATCATCTCAAAAAGACGAGCTGCACATGCCAGAGCATTTTGGAATTCCGTGACAACGCCAGAGATTTCATTAAATGGCTTTCCGTAAGTGCTTGCATAAGATAAGAAAGATGTAAGTCCACCAACTGTGATTCCACCATTTATAGCCATCAATGCACCAAATACTCCAACTGCCGCATAAATAAGGTTGTTAACAAGTCGTGTGCTTGGGTTAACTGTTGATGAATAGAAAGTTGCATTCATGGATGCGTCTGCCAGCTTTGAATTCATCTCTTCAAATCTTCCCAGCGCCTCGTTCTCGTAGTACATATTTCTAACAATATTTTTATTGATAATCATCTCTTCTATATAAGAAGTTTCTTCTCCACGAAGCTTTGCTTGATCTCCGAAAAATTTATAAGTTCTTTCAGAGATAAACTTGGCTAGAAGCAGTGAGAATGGTGTAGCAACAATGACTATGATTGCAATCTTCCAAGAGATAATTACCATGAAATAGATGGTTCCAAGTATTGTAAGTACTCCAGTGAAGAGCTGTGTAAATCCCATTAACAAACCATCTGAAAACGTATCTGCATCTGAAACAATACGACTGACAAAATCTCCGTGGGGATGACTGTCTATTTCAGCTAGTCTCATATGCTGAAGTTTATTAAAGGCTCTGTCTCTCAGGCTCTTTGTAATATTATAGGTAATTCGATTATTTACCCTGTTCATAATCCACTGAGAGAAGAATGTAGCTGCTACTGTAATAGATAATTCTCTTAATATGGAAATTAATCTGTCATAATCAATCTCACCTACCCCTACGATGCAATCCACAGCTCGTCCTGCGAGAATAGGTACTTTTAAAGTGAGATATACTGTCGCTAAAGCACATAAAATAGAAATAAAAATCTGTACAGAGTATGATTTTAGTTCTATTAAAACACGATTTAATATCTTTGATTGTGTCTTGTTTTTCATGATATTGCCTCCTCTCTAGGGAACTGGCAATAATAAATTTCCTGATATGTTTCGCAACTTTCAAGGAGCTTTTCATGTGTTCCAAGTCCCACACATTTTCCATCATCAAGTACCAAAATCTGATCTGCATGCATAACTGATGATGCTCTTTGGGACACA
>JAFYYE010000172.1 GCA_017557715.1 Pseudobutyrivibrio sp. | reverse complement strand
TACAACTTCTTTAGTGATTGTTTCCTCTTCATCGTTTTTCACTTCAGCAGTTCTATGAGTAGGACGCTGAACAGATGGAGAATTGTCAACATTTATTCTTGCTGCTTCAATGTCCTTTTTAATCTGTTCTTCTTCGTTAAAGTCTATAATATTCATTGTCTAAGGCCTCTCAAGTGAAATATTTCCTAAGCTTCCGCTTCTAAATTCATCAATTAAAACTGATGCTGCTTTATCAAAATCCAATTCAGAACCTTTTTTTACAAAGTTTCTTTTGGCTGCGATTTCAGATATTATCTCATGATTAACTGCATTCTCATCAATTTCATATCTTTTATTTAAAATACCAGAGTAATTTTCCTTAAGAAAATCAGCTAATTCAAGGGCTAACTCTCTTGTCTCAATTATTGCATCATTGATAGAACCAATAAATGCTAAGTGAAGACCAACCGTATTGTCTTCAAACTTTGGCCAGAGAATACCTGGTGTATCAAGTAGCTCAACAGACTTATTAAGCTTAATCCATTGTTTACCTTTTGTAACACCCGGCTTGTTTCCCGTCTTGGCAACTGCTCGTCCTGCAAAGGAATTAATAAAGGTAGATTTACCTACATTGGGAATACCAACAACCATTGCCCTAACTGGTCTGTTCTTAATTCCACGTTTTCTATCTCTCTCGAATTTAGCAGCACAAACCTCATCTAAAGTAGCCTGTACACCCTTCATATTCTTTCTGTCTCGGGAATCGAGCTCAACACAGTAAAAGCCCTGCTCTTTAAAATATTCCTTCCATTTTTGATTAACACCTTTATCAGCCAAATCAGATTTATTCAATAAAATCAATCTAAGCTTTCCGTTTGCTAATCCATTTATATCGGGATTGCGGCTAGATACTGGGCATCTAGCATCAATTACTTCTATAACTAAATCTATAAGTTTAATATCTTCCTGCATCTGACGCTTAGCCTTGGTCATATGCCCTGGATACCATTGAAACTCCATAAATCACCTCTAGAATGGATATCGCATCCATACTCTTCCTAAAATATCTTCGCTAGCCACAAAGCCTACACTTTCGTATCTTGAATCTTCTGAAGAATTACGATTGTCACCAAGGACAAAATATTCATCCTCCATCAAAGTGATTGGTGTGGCCGCTATACCAGGATTCTCTATTCGTTCTACCTCGAGATTTTCCTTGTATAACGTATCATTTATATATATACGGCCATTATTAATGTAGATTGTATCACCAGGTGTAGCGATAACTCTTTTAACACTATAGCTGGCGTTAACATTTGCCTTTGGCTTGAAAGCAATTACATCAGACTGCTGTGGCTCAGAAAACTTGTAAGCAATAGTGTTTACAAGTAATATATCGGACGTTTGGTAGGTTGGCTCCATAGAGGAATTGGAACATTCTACCTGCTTTCCAAAAGAAAGAACCACAACATAAGCAAGCCCAATAACAAGTGCCAATTCTAAGGCAAATACCAATAAATATTTAACCTTTTCAAAATCTATTTTTCTACGACGTCTTCTAAAATTAAGACCATCTTTTTTTCTAAATAATTTTCTGCCGAAAAATCTTCTAATTGATAAAAACATACAAAATCCCTTTTTAATCTTTAGTATAAATATACCGCACTTTGCATATAATTTCCATTAAAAGTCCTTAAAAGTAAAAGAACAGTCACATTCGTGACTGTTCCATAAACCTTCGAGATTAGATTCTCTCCTTAACCTTAGCCTTCTTACCTGTAAGATCTCTGAGGTAGTAAAGCTTAGCTCTACGAACTTTACCCTTACGAACTACTTCGATCTTCTCAACGTTAGGGCTGTGAAGTGGCCAAGTCTTTTCAACACCAACACCGTTTGATGACTTACGAACTGTGAATGTCTCACGGTTGCTACCGCCCTGTCTCTTAATAACTGTACCCTCGAAAACCTGTGTACGAGTACGGTTACCTTCTACGATACGGCCGTAAACCTTAACTGTGTCTCCAACCTGGAACTCAGGAAGCTCTGCCTTAAGCTCAGCAGCTTCAATGTTTTTAATAATCTCGTTTGCGTTCATTTTATTTCCTCCTAAACATCGCGACGTTCTTGAAATGCCCTATTGCAAATCAGCGGACCATCTCTTCTTTAGCAACTCTAGTATAATAACACGGATTTAACCATTAATCAACAGTAGATTCCAAATATTTAGCATACAAATCGGGACGCCTTTCCTTTGTTCTAAGGATTGACTGTTCCTTTCTCCAGGCATCAACCTTTGCGTGATCACCTGACAATAAAATTGGTGGCACCTGCTTGTTATTCCATGTTTCAGGGCGAGAATACTGAGGGTACTCAAGCAAATTATTCTCAAGAGACTCATCCTCTCCTGATTCAGAGTTTGTAAGAACACCAGGAACCATACGTGAAATAGCATCAATCATAACAAGTGATGGAAGCTCTCCACCAGTAAGGACATAATCGCCAATTGAATAATACTCATCCACGATTTCCTCTAAAACACGCTCATCAATACCCTCGTAATGTCCACAAAGCAAACAAATATCATCTTTTAAAGCAAGTTCTTTTGCGTTTTGCTGTTTAAATAACTGTCCCTGTGGTGTGAGGTAAATACAATGAACCTTATGTCCAGCTTTCTCGCACACTGCTTTATATGCATCATAGATTGGCTGAGCCTGCATCACCATACCAGCTCCACCGCCATAAGGATAATCGTCCACCTTTTTATGTTTATCTAAAGTATAATCTCGAATATTTATAGCTTCAAATGAAATAGCGCCTGCATTTTTAGCTCGACCAAGAATACTTGTATTTAAAGCATCCTCTATCATTTCTGGAAAAAGGGTTAAAATATAATACTTCATACTAATCCATCAGCCCTTTCAATAAATGAATATCAACTCGCCTTGCATCAACGTCAACCTTTAAAATGCAGTCCTTGATAGCAGGAAGAAGAACATTTCCACCACCCACTAGTTCAATATCATATACATCATTGGCTCCAGTCTCCATGACATCTGAAATCACACCGAATTTCTCATCAGGATTCTCGTCAGTATAAACATCACAACCCATTAAATCTGCGATGAAATACTCATCCTTCTTAAGCTCTACGCGATTTTCTTTTGTAACGTAAAGGCCCTTGCCCTTATATTTTTCGATATCGTTGATATTATCAATTCCCTTGAACTTAAGAATGACAAGATTCTTCTGCGGACGTGCATTTTCAACCTCAAGCTCAATATAGCCATCTTTTCCACCATCCAAAAGAAGATGCTTCATCCCCTTAAATCTGGAAATATCATCTGTAAGAGGAAATACCTTTACCTCTCCTCTAATACCATGGGTCTGTGTAATTGAACCAACCTGAAATAATTCTTCCAATAAAGCCTCCTAAATCAATGAAATATCGTTTTAAATAGATAATATATCATTACTACAACAATGATAACAGCAGTTTCAATATATGTCCATTTACGTTTTTTGAAATACTTTTCCTGTGCAATCTCAACCTCAGATTTGGCATTTTCCGGAATTTCACAGTTTGTGACGTATTCCTTTAAATCTATGCATTCTAATAATTCTTCCGCAAAATTCCAATCAGCCGCTGGCACCATAAGCACATCTCCACTTTTAAGTGACTTTTCAGTCGCAAGCTTAAAACCTTTATTAGAATTTGCTACATAGACTTCAAGTCCCTCATTGCTGAGAGACTTGAAAGCTTTTACTAATACCTCAATGGAATCTGAGGTTAAAATTGTTCTTAAATAACTATAATCATTCATAAACAAATTATTTATCATCATATAAGTGACATCTTACAACATGTCCGTTGCCCATATCCTTTGGCTCTGGAGCAACTTCTTTACAAATGCCCATGCACTCAGAACAACGTGTATGGAACTTACATCCCTTAGGAGGGTTAGCTGGTGAAGGAATATCTCCCTCAAGGATAACACGCTCCTTCTTAAGATCTGGGTCTGGCATTGGGATTGCAGAGAAAAGTGCCTTTGTGTAAGGATGAAGAGGATTTGCGAAAATGTCCTCTGTCTTTCCTGTCTCAACAAGTCCGCCAAGGTACATAACACCGACAGTATCAGAGATGTGCTCTACAACTGAAAGATCATGTGAGATGAATAAGTATGTAAGACCTCTATCCTTCTGAAGCTTTCTAAGAAGGTTAATTACCTGTGCTTGAATAGAAACATCAAGCGCAGATACAGGCTCATCACATACGATGAAATCAGGATTAAGCGCAAGTGCACGTGCGATACATACACGCTGTCTCTGTCCACCTGAGAATTCGTGAGGATATCTATCCTTGTGATGCTCCTGAAGACCACACTCCTCCATAATCTTTGAAATGTATTCATCGTATTCAGCAGCAGGAACAAGACCATGCTCTCTTACTGCCTCGCCAATAATCTCACCGATTGGAAGACGTGGTGAAAGTGATGAATAAGGATCCTGGAAAACGATCTGCATCTTTGTACGAAGATCTCTAAGTTCCTTCTTACTCTTTTTATTAACATCCTCGCCATTGAAAATAACTTCACCATCTGTCTTTTCAAGAAGACGAAGAATTGTACGTCCTGTAGTAGATTTACCACAACCAGACTCACCAACGAGACCCATTGTAGTTCCTCTTTCGATTTTAAAAGAAACGTCATCTACAGCCTTAACGTTTCCTGTTACACCACCAAAGAAGCCGCCCTTGATAGGGAAGTATTTCTTAAGGTGATTGACTTCTAAGATATAGTCTTTCTCGTTACTCATGTCTCTCACCCTCCTCTTTGCATCTGTAACATCTTACCATATGTGTATCTGAGATATAGTACTCCTCTGGGAATTCGCCATTGCAGCACTCCATGCACATATCGCATCTATCTTTGAAATAACAATAATCTGGCATGTTAACTGGGTTTGGTACCGAACCAGGAATTGAGTAAAGCTCATCAACCTTCTGTCCTACAACTGGCTTAGACTTCATAAGTCCGATTGTGTAAGGATGACGTGGGTCCTTGAAGATTTCTCTTGCAGTACCCTTTTCAACTACACGACCAGCATACATAACAACAACGTAATCTGCCATCTCAGCTACAACACCAAGGTCGTGTGTTATAAGCATGATTGAGCTGTTGATTCTGTCCTTAAGGTCACGAAGAAGATCAAGAATCTGTGCCTGAATAGTAACATCAAGAGCAGTTGTAGGCTCATCAGCAACAATAAGCTTAGGTTCGCAGGCAAGGGCCATAGCAATACAAATACGCTGTCTCATACCACCTGAAAGCTCATGTGGATACATTGAGTAAACGCCCTCTTTGTTTGCAATACCAACCATACCAAGCATCTCGATTGTACGAGCCTTAACCTCTTCATCTGTCATTTCTGGACGGTGAAGCTTGATAACCTCGTCAATCTGAGCACCTACTCTAAATACGGGGTTGAGTGCTGTCATAGGCTCCTGGAAAATCATAGCCATCTTGTTACCGCGGAGCTCCTGCATCTTTGATGCTGGTGCATTTACAACGTTAACACATTCATCACCTGAGTTGAAACGAATCTCACCTGAAACAGTCTGTCCCTGTGGACGCTGTACAAGCTGAAGCATAGAAAGTGAAGTAACTGACTTTCCACAACCTGACTCACCTACAATACCAACTGTCTTACCCTGTGGTACGTTAAATGAAACACCATCTACAGCCTTTACTGTTCCGATATCAGTAAAGAAGTATGTATGAACATCATCGAACTCTACACAGTTCTCTGGATTCTTCATCTTTGTAATATATTCCTCTTCTGGAATATGCTTTCTATTACGCTTTGCCTCGAATTCCTTAGTAATCTTTCGATTCTCTTTTGAAATCTTACGGGATTCCTTGGCTGATATATAATTTACATTTTTCTTTGCCATGTTATCACCTCTATTATCTCTTCATCTTTGGATCGAAAGCATCACGAAGGCCGTCACCAATAAAGTTAAATGCTAAAACTGTAAGGAGAATAAGAATACCTGCAGGAATCCATACGAATAAGTAGTTTGTCATAACGTATGAATCGTTAACTGCGTTGATAATATTTCCCCAAGAAGCTGCTGGGTACTTAACACCAAGTCCAAGGAATGAAAGTGTAGACTCAGCAAGGATAACAGCACCAATATCCATAGAAGCAAATACTACAAGCTGTGGAATTACATTAGGGATAAGGTGCTTAAATACACGTCTTCTAATGCTAATACCACATGCCTCACAAGCAGTCATGAACTCCTGCTCACGAAGAGAAAGAATCTGACCTCTGATGATACGGGCAATACCTACCCAACCGATAAGTCCCATTACAATACAAAGATAGAAAATACGTATTCCTGCATCTACCTTATAGAAATCCATGATAGAACCAAGGATAAGGTAAAGTGGCATTGAAGGTACACAGTAGATAATATCTACAAGTCTCATAAGAAGAGTATCTACCCATCCACCAAAGTAACCAGCGAAACCACCAACAATAATACCAAGGAAAAGCTCAATTGCTACTACTACAAAGCCAATAAGAAGTGAAATACGACCACCGTACATAAGGCGAGCTAAAAGGTCCATTCCGTTTCCATCTGTACCAACCAAGTGCTTTGAAGATGGTGCCTCAAACTGGTTGATTACACTAGTATTCTTGTATTTAGTAATTGTATACTGACCATTCTTATTAGAAATCTGATATTCCTCTCCATCGAATTCAAAAGACTCTGCTTTGCTAGAAATAGCCGCTACAACTGCCTCTCTGAAATCAATCGAAATAATAACACCATTTTCTACAGCATTAATGCTGTAAGAAGTAATATAGGCAACATCCTCGCTAGCAGCATTTCTAAGCATTGCACCTGAACCATGCTCTTCTACTGTATAAGTTGCACCATTGTACTCAAAGCTTGACTCATCATTTGCTCTAGCAGCAACCATTGCAGCTGTAAGACCAGAATCAACTAAACCACCCTCTGGAGAATAAGCCTGAAGCTTGCATACATAAGCAAGACTCTTGCTACCATCAGCACTGGCAATTTCAAAAATATCGTTATTAAGCTCATTTAAAGCAAATATAGAACCATCTCGTGTTGTGATAGTAGCTTCCTTCTTTGTAAGAGCAAGGATAAGCTTAGAACTGATATCCTTTGGAAGCTCTTCTCCCTCATTTGCAAAAACCTGGTACTCAGTAATCTCTGTAGCACCGGCAAAATCCTTTTTCATTTCCTCTGATGTATAGAAAACCTCACTCTGAGAATAAGGAACAACTACACCACCTAAAAATGCAAATAAAAACATGCAGGCAATAATAATAAGACCTGTAATAGCAAGCTTGTTTCTAAAGAAACGCTTTGCAACCATCATTCCAGGAGAAAGAACCTGAACGCGGTTAGCATCATCAAGTGCAAGCTCTTCATTATTTAAATTCTTCTCTTCGCTCACGTTACTTTCCTCCTTAATTTACTCTTACTCGTGGGTCAACTACAGCATAAAGAATATCTGCAATAAGATTGCCCAAAAGAATAAGCATTGCAAAGAATAACATATAGAACATTACAAATGGGATATCTCCCTGAATAATACACTGATATGATGTATATCCGATACCAGGAATCTGGAACAATGTTTCAGTAATCATAGCACCGCCAAAAAGTCCTGGAAGTGTACCACCAAGTAAAGTAATGATAGGAATAAGAATATTTCTAAAAGCGTGATGATTTACAACTCTCTTTTCAGAAAGACCCTTAGCACGTGCTGTACGGATATAATCTGCATTAAGTACTTCTAGCATGTTAGTACGTGTATAACGCATTAATGAACCTACTGAAACAATAGTAAGTGTAATTGCAGGAAGTACAAGATGATAAGCCATATCAAGAATCTTCACTCCTGTAGAAAGATTCATATAATTACGACCTACAATACCATAAAGGTCAAACCACTGAAGCTTAATTGCAAAAATCCATTTAAGAATTGTTGCGAAGAAAAAGCTTGGAAGTGAAATACCTATAAGAGCAAATACAGTAATGGCATAATCCGCACCTGAATACTGCTTTCTTGCAGCAATTACACCTAAAGGAATAGCAATAAAAATCTCAAGGATGAATGAAGCAAGTGAAAGTGCAAATGAATACCAAATTACACTAGAAAACTTCTCAAGTACAGGCATGTTAAAGTACCAGCTATCTCCAAAATCACGCTGAGAGATAAGCTTAAC
>JAFYYE010000171.1 GCA_017557715.1 Pseudobutyrivibrio sp. | reverse complement strand
TGGACAGGAATCCCCTGTTATTCAAGCCATACAATCGGGCTGTGCAGATGGAATACTTGTACATGGTTCCGCAGTGACTGAGGAAACTGCTAAATATATCATCGATTCAAATTTTCCTCATGTGATTATCGGTAGTCCAAGCATGGATAATCAGCTTTGTTGGATTGATACAAATCACGTTTTAGCTGGCCAGTGTGCTGCAGAGCATTTGCTTGAATGTGGGTACATCAATATTGTTTTCATTGGAGAAAAAAGAACTGATTTTATTTCAGATCAACGCTTAAAGGGTGTTAAGAAAGCATTTATCAACCATGGCTTACATTTGAAGGCCGAAAATATATATAGTATTTCCTCTAATATTTCTAACGCTAGAAACTTAACCAAAGAAATACTTACTGATAATCATAAAATACAGGCTATTATATGTGAAAATAACACCATTGCTTTTGGGGTCTCCGCAGGGATTTTAGATTTGAAGCTTGTTGTTCCTAATGATATTGCCTTTATCACATTTGATAGCTATCCCTACGCAAATATTATCGAGCCTAAGCCTACTGTAGTCGACATTGATATGTTTGATTTAGGATTCCAAGCCGCTCAAACCCTCATACGTAAAATTGATAATCCCCTGTTACTAGCGCAGGGTTATTCTACCTTACCAATCTTAAAGCAAGGATTGACAACAAAAAAGGGGCTGTAAAAAGCCCCTTTGGTTTATGCAATTCTCTTTGCGCCATCGCCGATATCTACTACGTAGAATTCTGCGTCTAAATCGTATTTTTCTTTGTAGGCTTTGCCTACTGTTTCTTTAAAGTTCTCAACAGCCTCGTCCTTTACGATTGCTACTGTACAGCCTCCGAAACCTCCGCCTGTGATGCGGGCACCGATTACACCTGGAACTGACCACTCTGTTTCTACAAGGAAATCTACCTCTTCACATGATACTTCGTAATCGTCACGAAGTGAAATGTGGCTAGCGTTCATGAGCTTTCCAAATGTTTCAATATCGTTAGCATTAAGTGCATCTACAGCCTTGATTGTACGCTGGTTCTCAGCTACGGCGTGCTTTGCTCTGCGATAGTTAACCTCATCCTTGATAGCTGAGCCGTATTTTTCGAATTCCTCGTCTGTAAGCTCACCAAGAGTGCTGATGCCGCATACTTTCTGAAGATCTGCAAGAGCCTGTGAGCTCTCATTTCTTCTATCATTGTATGCACTATCTACAAGTGAGTGCTTTACCTTAGAATTTGTAATGACAATCTTTGCTCCTTCAAGCTTTACACTAGCATATTTATAGGATAAATCTGCACAGTCAAGGAAAATGGCGTGGTCTTTTTGTCCCATTGCAACCGCAAACTGGTCCATTATACCGCAGTTACATCCATTGAAGTTGTTCTCTGAGTACTGACCGATAAGAGCTAAATCAATCATTGTCTTATCTAAGCCAAAGAAATCATTCAAAACTGTACCTGTAAGCACCTCAAGAGAAGCTGATGAAGAAAGACCTGAACCGTTGGGAATGTTGCCCCAAACACACATTTCAAATCCTGATTTAATTTCTGAACCTTTCTCTTTCAATGCCCAAACTACACCAAGTGGATAGTTTGCCCAGTTGTATTCATCCTTATTTGTAAGGTCATCAAGACTGCTTTCAATTACTCCTGCCTTTTCGATATTTGCAGAATAAAGCTTGATAGCTCTATCCTCACGCTTTCTTGCTACTGCATATGTGCCTATTGTAAGAGCACATGGGAAAACGTGTCCTCCGTTGTAATCAGTGTGTTCTCCAATAAGATTTACACGTCCTGGAGCAAAGTATGTGCGGATGTCTCCGCCCTCTCCAAATTTCTCTTCGAATATTACCCTTAATTCTTTCTCGTTCATTTTTACCCTCTGTAAATATCTCTCTTGTTATATCTCTCCATTGCTGTAAGTAACTTGTCTGAAGGTGTGAATAATACTTTGAAATCGTATCCTTTTGCCTCGTTATGAGCAACTAAAATGTAATCTTTTAACTCATCATTATGAGCTGAGCAGTCATAGGTCTTAAGATTTACATGATCAAATCTAAGTGATTCGTTAGTTCCAATAGCTGCAACCAACTTTATCTCAGCAGACTCAATTGAAACCACCTTTTTTCTCTTTGAGTTGTCAATAATCTTTGCAACCTCAAGACTACCATTTGTATAGTCATACTCGTATTCAATATTCTTATTCATAAATAGAATAATAGTTAATATGCCAAATACTATAAGTAAAACGCTTAAAATAAGTTTAATTACGCCTGTCATTGAAATAGTAGCTAACATTAACAGCACCGTACATATTGCTGCTCCTGATTTCTTAGCTCTCTCCTGTGGAGTTTCAAGAACCTTTACCGAGTCTTCTACAAAAGTGTCATTTGATTCAAACATAATTCGTCCCTCCATAATAAACAATTGTCGACTGTCAAAAATAGTAAGTCAGTCGACAACTATTATAGCTTAAATCCCTCTAAAACTAAAGGAAATCTGCATTTCTTTGCTATTATCAAGCATGAACTCTGGATGGGTTTTTGCACCCCAGGTATCATCACCTGCTACACCCATCTGCTTTCCTACTCTCACATGTGTGAAATGCGCTTTTGGAAGCTCTGTTGGATGCATTGCTTCATCTATTTCGTGAACAGTATATGGAAGGGCTGAAAATCCAAGATTTCCTGGGAGGAATAATACTCCATCACCCTTATCATCAGTAAGAGTTGCATATCTTACCTCCTGATGATTTCCACACTCTTGAGGTACCAGATATTTTGCCATGTTGTCTTCTACTTTATTTGAAAAGACGCCAATCTTGGCATGATCTCTATCGTTATATGTTTCCTGTGGGCCTTTTCCATACCATTCAAGATTTGATAGCTGACTATCAAAAGCAAATACCATTGATATTTCTGGAAGCTCTCCAATTTCTGCTGAACCTGGAAGTTTTAGTGTACAATCCACCATTCCATCTGCATTTACAATGTATTCAACCTGACATGTTCCAGCTGGACGTGTTGGTAAATGATATTTATAAACTACCTTTACCATATCCTCAGATGCTTCTACGACAGGTGCTTCATTTACTTTTTCATCCATAATAAATGTAGCTAGATACTTGCTGGCAAGCTTCCACTGGCCTGCTCTAAATGGCAATTGGTTTGCCAAATCATTTTCTGTCATAGGTCTCCAGAAATTTGGTAGTACAAATCGCTTTAAAAGCTCTTTTCCATGATATTTATATGAGCTAAGGCCTCGCTGTCCAACAAATAAAACTTCAAAGTCTTCGCCCTTTACTCCAAGGTTATGGAATCCCTGTGTTACCTTTAGAGGTTGCTTTCTACCTCTCTCATAAATGAATTTGCCGATTGTAGCCTGTCCATAAGCTACCTCATGACCTTTTCGTGCCCAAAGCGTATCTTCAGCAAGAACAAATGAAAGTGTCACTACATATTCGTTATCCTTAGGCAAATCAAGCTCCAGCTCATAATCAATTGATTCAAGTGGTGGGCAGTCAATTGTAAGCTCTTCCTCTGCAACCAACTCGCCAATCTTTTCAACTGTTAAAATTGCAGTGTATTCATTTATGTTTGTAAACAGATTTCTATTCTCGATATGAGCCTTGCCATCTGCAATAGTAATCTTTATATTCTGATAATCATACTTTACTTCCTGCATCTTTGGACTAGGCACTCTGCCTTTGCTGTAGCAGATACCATCTCCTGAGAAGCTGCCATCATTAGGTCTGTCGTCGAAATCTCCGCCGTAGCCCTCAAACTCTACGCCGTAGCAGTCCTTTGTTGTGATAGCCTGATCAATATAATCCCAAATAAATCCACCCTGGAATCTTGGCTCCTCATATGCAAGCTCTGTATATTTTGACATTGCTCCGCATGAATTTCCCATTGCGTGCATGTACTCACAGTTGATGTATGGCTTATCTTTGTGATTATTAAGCCATTCTTTAATATTTTTAACATAGACATACATTGTAGATTCCATATCTGATAAATCTACGCGTCTATCGTTAAATACGCCTTCGTAGTGAACCAAGCGACCATTATCCCATTTATGCAACATATCTTGCATCTTGCGTAAGTTTGTGCCGCCGTAGCTTTCATTTCCTAAGGACCATATCAAAATACAAGGATGATTCTTATCTCGCTCAAACATATTGTGAGCTCTATCAATTACATTCTCTGTATATTCTGGTCTATCTCCTGGAACTGCATAGCTATCATCTCTTACCTTGAGAATCTGAATTGGTGTCTGCCAAGTTCCATGCGTCTCAAGATTTGTTTCATCTATAACATACAAACCAAAGATATCGCATAATCTGTAGAATATAGTCTGATTTGGATAATGACTTGTTCTAATAGCATTTATATTATTCTTTTTAATTGTAATAATATCCTGAAGAATCTCTCCCTCAGTAAGAACACGTCCTGTAGATGAAGAAAACTCGTGTCTATTAACTCCCTTAAACACGATGCGCTTTCCATTTATGTGCATCATGCCATCCTTCATCTCAAAACGTCTAAATCCAACCTTTTCTTTTACAATCTCTGTAAGTCGTCCAGTTTCTCCAAATACATTTAACTGTAAATCAAAAAGATATGGATGCTCTGCACTCCAAAGCTTTGGCTCTCTAACATGAAGCTCGAAATGGTTGTTTCCTTCTTTAACCTTTATCTTGTTCAATATATCTACATCATCATCTGACAATGTCATCTGAACAAGGCCCTCGCCTACAACTTCCATATCAAGCACTAATGTGGCATCCCTGTAGTCATCATCTAAAAGAGTTTGGATACGTAAATCCCTAACATGTGTTGTTGGGAATGTGTAAAGGTAAACCTCTCTAAAAATTCCTGAAAATCTAAAGAAATCCTGATCCTCACACCAACTTCCTGCTGTCCACTTGAAAACCTGCACTGCAAGCTTATTCTCGCCAGCCTTTATAAAAGGAGTTAAATCAAACTCAGATGGAGTAAAGGAATCTTCACTATATCCAACATATTTTCCATTTAGCCAAAGTGCAAATCCACTTTCCACGCCCTGAAATGAAATATGAACAGGCTGTCCTTTCATAAACTCAGGCACTTCAAAATATTTTACGTAATTTCCAACCGGATTTTCCTCTGTAGGAATTTCTCCTGGAACTACCGCCTCATGTCCATCCCATGGATACTGAGTGTTTACGTACATTATCTTGTCGTAGCCTTCCATCTGAATATGGGCAGGCACCTTTATATCATTCCAGCTTCGACAATCTCTATCTTCTTCATAAAAAGTTTTGTCGCAACACTCATAATTCTTGGCATATTCAAATTTCCACATTCCATTTAGAGAATACTTAAAGTTTGATTTTTCACCATAAGCATAACTCTCATTATCGTAATACTCGTGGTCTGAGTGTGGGTCTAATCTATTTTCCTGAAAAATTCTAGGGTCTTTAACAATTGAATAATTGAATTCTGCCATAGTTTTTCCCCTTTTTGGTTTTATTAAAGGGCGGGACTAGCAGCGCCCGCCCTTGATAGTAAATAATTATTTCACTGAACCTGTAATACCTTCTGCAAACTGCTTCTGAAGTACGAAGAATACAATCATTGTAGGAAGTGAGCAGAACAATACGCCCAGCATTGTCATACCATAATCTACAGTGTAACCACTTGAAATGTTAGCGATGAACATTGGCATTGTCTGTGCTCTGTTATCGCTCATAACTACCTTTGGCCACATATATGCATTCCAAGCATTCATAAATGTAATTACTGCAGCTGCTGCATAGATTGACTTTTGAACTGGAACATACATCTTGAAGAAGATTTTCCATTCTGAAAGTCCATCAATTCTTGCTGCTTCCATGATGTCAGGTGGGAAATTTCTTGAATTCTGTCTGAACATCATGATCATGAAAGGTGTTGAAATTCCGGGAAGTACAAAGCCCCATACCGTGTTGAGAAAATGGAATTTACTCATCATGGTGAACAGAGGGATCATTGTAGCAACACCGGGAATCATCA
>JAFYYE010000170.1 GCA_017557715.1 Pseudobutyrivibrio sp. | reverse complement strand
GGATCATATATCTGGATTAATAGAAGTGTTGGATAGTGGATATGCGGTTAAAAATATCGTCTTTACGAATTATATTATTAAAGAAGATAATGATGCATTTCAAGAAATTGAGAAATTGGCATCTGAAAAGAATGTCAAAATTTTATATATGAATCAGGGAGATATTATAGGTTGTAAACACATGAGTTTTAAATGTGTTTACCCATCAGAATCAATTGCGAAGGTTTATGATGATGTCAATGCGCTGTCTCTGTCTTTGGTGATGAATTATGATAAGAAATGTGATGGTAAATCTGAATATACTGCATTCTTTGGAGGAGATATAGCTGCCGAGCAGGAAAGTGTTATTGCGACATCAGGCCTGGTTGGACATGTAAATCTGCTCAAAGTCAGCCATCATGGTAGTCGATTCAGCTCAGATAGTAGCTTTTTAGATAAACTATCTCCTGATGTAGCAGTTATCAGCTGTGCTAAGAAAAATCGATACGGTCACCCATCTGCAGAGGCGGTTGAGCGCATTGAATCATCAGGAGCAGAGATTTATTACACTATGAATTCTGGACGCATTCGTATAGACGATAATGGTTTGGATGGCTTTGTGAAATGATTGATTTTTAATAGCTATTCTTATAACATTTAGAGGGAATACATACAATTTAGAAGGGATACAATATGACACTCACAACTCTTTGCTATTTAATAAAAGATAATAAATATCTCATGCTGCATCGCACCAAGAAGGAACAGGACATAAATGCTGGTAAATACATTGGTGTTGGTGGACATGTGGAAGAGGGAGAGTCTCCTTTAGATTGTATAATGCGTGAGGTTAAAGAGGAGACTGGATTAACTCTTAATTCTGCCAAGTGCAGGGGCTATATCACTTTTGTTATGGGCGATGAGACTGAGCATGCTATTCTTTTTACAAGTGATGATTTTTCTGGAGTACTGACAGAGAATTGTGATGAGGGTGAGCTTATATGGGTGGATATTGATAGGGTAATGGAGCTCAATCTTTGGGAAGGCGACAGGACTTTTTTGAAGCTTTTAAATGAGCGGGATGATTTCTTTTCGTTAAAGCTTGTGTATGACAATGATGATAATTTAATAGATACAATAATTGAGGGGTAGACAACAATGGATAAGGCAAAATTAGAAGAATTATATGGTAAGATGACACAGGTTCATGAAAAGGCTGAGTCAGTATTTAATCAGGAAGGAGTTCCTTCCATGATGAAAAATGAATTTAAGAATAAGGTTTCGCAGTATGATGAAATGTATGAGAACTGTGAGTCTATGAAGATGATGACTTCAAAGCAGGAGACTATTGATAACCTTATTAATCAGCAGGCGGAGATTTTAAATGTAAGGATTAAATGGGAACTTGGCTGGATGAAAAAAGTTTTAGAGCATATCTCTAAACAATAGATTTTAATACGCCGATATAAAGAAAGTAGGAATAAGTGCACTTTCCAAGGATGGAATCCCAAGTCTATATGGCTTGGGATTTTTTGTGGACAGTTTTAAGTTTATAGACTATTATAAGCATATGAGGATTAATATCTTTGGGAGGGGTGGAAACTATGAAAAAAAGAATCATTATTATAGCAGTAGTTTTAGTTGTCTCTTTACAATTATTTATTCTCGGATATAGAAATTATAAAACCAGGATGGATTTGCATACAAATAGTTCTTATTCTGTAGAGATGGTAAATCCTGGAGTTTTTTCACGGACAGAAGATGAAAAGACTGATGCAAATTTGACAGTTTCTGGATATCCTATGATGGAAAATGTTTCAGAGGAGTATGTAGATGGAAAACAAGGTCCTGAGATTACTCTTCCTTATAACCTAGATGAAGAATGGAATATTGTACCTTTAGATTGATTTACATTAGTTTTTGTGGTAGGATATTTCACAGTAAAAGCGATGACAGAAACAGTAGTATTTGTGGAAGCTAAGAGAGAGGACGCCTAGGCTGGAAGCGTCTAGTGGAAGCTTATATGAACACCATTCTCGAGCTGAGCGCGAAAGCATTTGCGTAAGCGTCTCCGGGTAGTTCCGTTAAAGACAAAATGAGTGAAACACTAAGGTGGAACCGTGTGAAATTTCACGATTTGTGTAATGAAATTACAGAAATCGTGAACATGACGAGCCCATTGCCGAAGGCAATTTTTAGATGGGCGAGTATCCTTTTGAATTTTGCACCCTTAGGAATGCTAGAAATAGCTATTCCTAGGGGTGTTTTTGATTTTGCACCCTTAGTATCAGTACAGTCATTTTATTTTAAAGGAGAAATACAATGGTTAATTTCAAAGAAGATGAGTCATTAAACACTCTCAATCATTCATGTGCTCACATGATGGCACAGGCTGTAAAGCATCTTTATCCAAATGCTAAGTTTTGGGTTGGTCCAGTAGTAGAAGAGGGATTCTATTATGATATGGACCTTGGCGATGTTATGCTTACAGACGAGGACGTTGCTAAAATCGAAAAGGAAATGAAGAAGGTAGCAAAGTCTGGCTGCAAGATTTACAGAAGAGAAATCTCTAAGGCTGAGGCTCTTGAGATGTTCAAGGACGACCCATACAAGATTGATCTTATTAATAATATGGATGAAGATACACAGACTATTTCATGCTATGATCAGGGAGATTTCACTGATCTTTGCCGTGGACCTCACGTAGATAATGTTAAGCTTTGCCGTTACTTCAAGCTTATCAAGCACTCAGGTGCTTACTGGAAGGGCGATGCAGAGAATCAGGTACTTAACCGTGTATACGGCGTTTGCTTCCCGACACAGGAGCAGCTTGATGAGCACCTTGCACTTCTTGAGGAGGCTAAGGAGCGTGACCACAGAAAGATTGGTAAGGACATGCAGCTCTTCATGGCTGATGATTTAATCGGTCGCGGACTTCCAATGTACCTTCCAAATGGTTACACAATTTGGACAGAGCTTGAGAACTACATCCGTAACAAGGAGCGCAAGCTTGGTTACCTTCACGTAATGACACCTTGCGTTGGTACAGTTCAGCTTTACCAGACATCTGGTCATTGGGATCACTACAAGGAGAACATGTTCCCAGCTATGGAAGTTGAGGGAGAGAACTTCGTTCTTCGTCCTATGAACTGCCCACACCACATGAGAATTTTTGCTAACCGTCCACACTCATACAAGGAGCTTCCTATCCGTATCGCAGAGATTGCTCACGATTTCCGTTTCGAGTCATCAGGAACTCTTAAGGGTATCGAGAGAGGACGTCACTTCTGCCAGAACGATTCACATATCTTCTGTACACAGGATCAGATTAAATCTGAGGTTAAGAGCGTATGCGATCTTATCTTCAGTACATACGAGGATTTCGGAATCACAGATTACAGATGCGTACTTTCACTTCGTGACCCTGCAGATACTAAGAAGTATCACCAGGATGATGAAATGTGGAACACAGCAGAGCAGGCTCTTCGTGAGACTCTTCAGGAAATCGGTATCGAGTTCACAGAGGAGATTGGAGAGGCTGCATTCTACGGACCAAAGCTTGATGTTAATGTTAAGCCAGCTATCGGTAACGAGATTACACTTTCTACATGCCAGCTTGATTTCTGTCTTCCAGCTAAGTTTGATCTTACTTATACAGATGCAGATTCAAACAAGCAGACACCAGTAGTAATCCACAGAGCTATCCTTGGCTCACTTGATAGATTTATGGCATACATTCTTGAGGAGACAAAGGGTAACCTTCCTACATGGCTTGCGCCTACACAGGTTAAGGTTCTTCCTGTAAAGAATGATGATGCAGAGCTTAATGCATACTCACAGAAGCTTGTAGATGCACTTGCTGAAGCAGATGTTCGTGTAGAGTTTGACACACGTTCAGAGAAGCTTGGCTACAAGATGCGTGAAGCTCAGATTCAGAAGGTTCCTTACCTTGCAGTACTTGGTAAGAACGAGGAGGCTGAAGGCACTGTATCATACAGACTTCATGGCGAGCAGGGCACTACAACAGTTAAGTTTGATGAATTTGTAGAGCTTATTGTAAACGAGATTAAGACAAAAGGTCGTAAATAATAATGAATAAGAAATGTACGCTTTGTCCTAGAAACTGCGGAGTGAATCGTGATGAAGCACTTGGTGTTTGTCAGGTTTCATCCAAAGTCAAAGTGGCAAGAGCAGCCCTTCACTTTTGGGAAGAGCCATGCATTTCTGGTGAAAATGGTAGTGGAGCGGTATTCTTCAGTGGATGTCCGCTCCACTGTGTATTTTGTCAGAATGAAGAAATTAGTCATGGTAAGGTGGGGAAAGAAATTACAACTGAACAGTTGGCTAAAATCTATCTCAATCTTCAAAAGCAAGGTGCTAATAACATAAATTTGGTTACAGGAACTCATTACATTCCAAAGATTGTAGATTCTGTGAAGATGGCTAGACAAGAGGGATTAATTATTCCTATAATATATAATACTAGCGGATATGAGACTGTTGAAAGCCTTAAGCTACTTGAAGGTATCGTAAACGTGTATTTACCCGATTTCAAATATTGGGATGAGGAACTTTCGACAAAGTATTCTCACTCAAAGGATTATCCGCAGGTAGCTAAAGCTGCTATAGCAGAAATGGTAAGACAGGTTGGAGAACCTCAGTTTAATGAAGAGGGCTTTATCCAGTCAGGAGTTATTGTAAGACAGCTTTTGCTTCCGGGGCACACAAAGGATTCAAAGGCGATACTTGAATACTTATATCAAACTTATGAAAATCGTATATACGTTAGCCTGATGAGTCAGTACACTCCAATGCCTCATATAGCAGAGAAGTACCCTGAGATTAATCGCAGAGTTACAAAACGTGAATACGAATCAGTGGTGGATTATGCTTTGGAATTAGGATTTGAAAATGCCTTTATACAGGATAGAACAGTTGCGAAGGAAAGCTTTATTCCAGAGTTTAGTAATGAGTTTTTATAGTAAAGGTGGTAAGAGATGAATTATATTAGCAAATTAGTAGCAAAAACAATGAGCATAACACGTTCAGCAATTGTTTTATTATTAATTTTATTTATTATGCCGGGAAGTGTTGCGGTTGCAGCTGAACTCGATAATAGCCAGGAAATAATGCCTGTTGAAGCAGTTGATACAGAAATGGCAGTTGACACAGAAATTGCACCTGATATCACACCAGACATCACTTTGCCAGAAACTGAAGCTGTGACCCTTGAGGATGGCGTCTATAATATTCTTGCTATAGGTAATTCCATTACAGTTCATCCTATATGCAGTTATTGGTGGGGCTCTTGGGGTATGGCTGCATCAAGTATTGATAAGGACTATATTCATCTCGTTCAATCGGGACTTATGGAAAAGTATGGGCTTGTTAGTTTGGATATTATCCCTGTGCAGAGTTGGGAAACAAGCACAGCTCGTTCAAAGCAGCTGAAGAAATTTGATGAAAAGCTTGCTAATAGTTATGATTTGGTAATCATTCAGCTTGGAGAAAACGTAAATGACACAACCACTTTCAAGAAGGATTTTAACAAGCTTGTTGAATATGTTAAAACAGCGCAACCTGATGCGAAAATAGTTGTAATTGGTGATTTCTGGTATCGAAAAGGTAGAGATACAGCAAAGAAAGATGTGGCTGTATCGCAGGGATGTGAATTTGTTGATTTATCCGAAATCCGAGGAGTGAAGCAGTATATGCCTGAGAAAGGCACTAAGGTACTTGGTCACGATGGAAAGCTACATACTATTACAAAGGCATCAGTATTAAAGCATCCAAATGATTTGGGAATGGAATTTATTGCGAATAAAGTTTTAGAAGCGGTAGAGTAAATTTATTATGAGACGAATAGATGAAGACATACAAAACGGACAATTTCAAAACATTTATTTACTTTATGGTGAAGAAGAATATCTAAAGCTTCAGTATAAAAATAAGTTAATTTCTGCATTGGTGAATGAGGGCGATAATATGAATTTCACCAAATATACTGATTCTGGCATAAATGTTAATCAAGTTATTGATCAGGCTGAAACTATGCCTTTTTTTGCCGAGCATAGAGTTATTCTTATAGAAAATAGTGGTTTTGGAAAGAAGATGCCAGACGAGTTAGGTAACTATCTGACTAATATTCCGGGCTTTACTATTTTTATTTTTGTGGAAACTTCAGCAGATAAACGTGGTAAACTGTATAAATATGCGAAATCAGCTGGCCGAGATATCGAAATCAATATGCCAAATGAAGCGGTCCTTGCAAAATGGATTGGAGGCATGTTGAAAGAATCTGGCAAGCAGATGAAGAAGGATGCTTGGGAGCAATTCCGAGACATGACAGATAGCAGCATGGATAACATGAAGCGTGAAGCAGATAAGCTTATTACGTATGTTGGTGATAGAAATCAAATCACCATAGAAGATGTTAGGGCTGTTTGTATTCCTCAAATAGAAACAAAAATTTTCGATATGATTAATTCTATTGCGTCAAAGGACTTACCTAAGACGATGGATTTATATCAGGATATGCTTTCTGCAAAGGAGCCGCCTATGAGGATTCTCTATATGATAGTCAGACAGTTTAGACAGATGGCTGTCATCAAAGAGCTGACATTGAATGGAGAAAGTGCGGCATCTATCGCCAAGAAGATGGGCATGCAGGATTATTTTGTTAGAAAGAATGAATCACTTATTAGAAATTTTAAGGCTAAAGATATAAAGAACCTTCTTAACGATTCCGCCACCTTTGAGCAGCAGGTTAAAACAGGCCTGTTGGATGAAAATCTTGCGGTCGAAATGATTATAATGAAATACGCAGGAAATAATAGTTAGGATTTTGTTATAATAAAGAAGTATGGTAGAAAAGAAAAGGATTAGATTATCAATTGCAGATATTAATAGTGAAATAACATTATCTGTTTTAGCGACACTTGATAATAAAACAATTGAATTACCAGTAGAGTATGCAAAACTTACTGAAGAGGAGCTTTCTGGAGTCAGAGCACTTTATGGGCCACATGTTCTTCCTTTGGAAAATGTGGTAAAAGAATGGCAGGAAAAACTTATGGAAGTTTCCTTTAAAGGTCATTTATCAAAGCTTGAGTTATTGGCTGTTAATACTGAGGGAGTGTTCCTTTGGGATAACGTTAAAATATATAAAGTTAAATTGACATCTGGTAAGACAATAAACATTTTAAAAGCACCTGCGGTTGAAGGCGAAAAATTCAATCGTAGACGGGGTGTTAGGATAGCGCTTGATAAATCAATGCAATTACAGCAGGAAGGTAGTTTTCACACTGTTATAGTAAGAGATTTATCTTATTGCGGTATTGGTTTTATTGAGCCAGGTAAATCTAGCGTAGAGGTTGGAAAATCATTTATCTTATTCCTTACAGAGGATACAGAGGATGGTGAAAAGATAGTTGGCAAGTTTGTTGGCAAGGTTATTAATCAGAGAGATTTGCCAGCGGGTGGTGTTTTCAGTGGATGCATTCTTTCTGCGCAGCATTCCACATTTTTACAGAGATACATTGCGATGAAGCAGCTGGAACAGATTAGCGGGCGACGTCAAAATATTTCTATTCAAAGAACGGAGATAGGTGTTGATTGGAAGAGTAAGATAGTAGATTCGCTTGTGGAGAGTCTGAATGAGTAAAGAAAAGAAACAGCAATTGCATATTTCCGAGGTAACGCCAGAAGATAGCATATCTGTTACAGCGTTGATGGGTAAGAAAAAGGTAGAGCTTTCTGCTACTTTTGCTGAGCTTACTGAAGAACAGCTTGAATTCCTAAACGTGAACTATGGAAATCATTACATACCTGTCGAATTAATTACCCAGGAGGTTAACGGAGAGGATATTCCGGTCTCTTTTGAGGGACAGAATTCCGTGCTTCACGTGGTAGTTGTTAATCCTGATGGTGTGTTCAAATTCGAACATATTCTGATTAGAAAAATTACCATAAGAGGTGACAAAACCCTTCACATTATTAACGCGGTTTCTACCTTAGGTGTTCGTTTTAACAGACGCAGAGGCGTAAGAGTTAATGTAGATTCTCGTATGGAATTAGTACAGGGTGATGAAAAGTTCCCTATTTTGGTTCGTGAAATATCATATTGTGGATTTAGTTTTATAAATCTTTCCTTGAATGATATTGATATTAATCGTCCGTTTGTCCTTACATTAATAGAGCGTGATGAGGATAGATCATTTACAATCGGCAAGTTTATTGGTAAGGTTCATCGAGTAGAAGAAGTTAAAGGCGGCAGTAATATTTATGGTTGTGTTTTAGCTGATAAGCATGCGACCCAGCTTCAAAAATATGTAGCCATGAAGCAGCTTGAAGCGCTTAATGGTAAAAAAGTATTTAGAGATATTCAAAAGACTTCTAATTCCGATACATGGCGTGCAGATATAGCAGATGCTCTTGGACGTACATTAGATGCGGAAGAAATTGAAGTTATTAATGATGCGGAAAATGAATAAAAAGGCTTCCCTTTTATGGCAATGTCATTAAGTTATGATGACAAACACAAGATCTCTATACCAGAAATGGTATAGGGGTCTTTTTTTTATTTTGGGGT
>JAFYYE010000169.1 GCA_017557715.1 Pseudobutyrivibrio sp. | reverse complement strand
GTCTTCAGATTGATGGACGTATCGAAGAAGTAAACAGCCCATATCCTATTCCAGACAAGTTTAGAGCATTCAACTTCCACGTTGTAGAAGTTGCAGATGGTAATGATTTTGATCAGCTTCGTGCTGCTTTCGCTGAGGCAAAGGCTACAAAGGGTCAGCCTACAGCTATTATCATGAAGACAGTTAAGGGCAAGGGCATTTCGTTCATGGAGAATCAGGTAGGATGGCACGGTAAGGCTCCTAACGATGAGGAATATGCAATTGCTATGGAAGAATTAAAGAAAGCAGGTGAAGAGTAATGGCAGATGTTAAGAAAATCGCAACTCGTGAGAGCTACGGTAACGCTCTCGTTGCTTTAGGTGAGAAATATGATAATGTTGTAGTTCTTGATGCTGACCTTGCAGAGGCTACAAAGACAGGTATTTTTAAGAAGGCGTTCCCAGAGCGTCACATTGACTGTGGTATCGCAGAGTCAAACATGGTTGGCATTGCCGCTGGTATTGCTAGCACAGGAAAGGTTCCATTCTGCTCTTCATTTGCTATGTTTGCAGCAGGACGTGCTTTCGAGCAGGTACGTAACTCAGTTGGTTACCCACACCTTAATGTAAAGATTGGTGCTACTCACGCTGGTATTTCAGTAGGTGAGGACGGTGCTTCACATCAGTGTAATGAGGATATCGCTCTTATGCGTACAATCCCAGGAATGACAATCATCAATCCTTCTGATGATGTAGAGGCTAAGGCTGCTGTTGAGGCTGCTTACAAGATGGATGGCCCAGTTTATCTTAGATTTGGTCGTCTTGCAGTACCTGTAATCAATGACAGACCTGATTACAAGTTTGAGATTGGTAAGGGTGTTGTTCTTAAGGAAGGCAAGGACCTTACAATCATCGCTACAGGACTTGAGGTTAATGAGTCACTTGAGGCTGCTAAGAAGCTTGCTGAGGATGGTATTGATGCAGAGGTTATCAACATTCACACAATTAAGCCTATCGATGCAGATCTTATCGTAAAGAGCGCATCAAAGACTGGCAAGGTTGTTACTGTTGAAGAGCATTCAGTTATCGGTGGTCTTGGTGGAGCAGTAGCAGAAGTTCTTTCAGAGAAGTGCCCTACAAAGATGCTTCGCATCGGAGTAAAGGATACTTTCGGAGAGTCTGGTCCAGCTGTGAAGCTTCTTGCTAAGTATGAGCTTGATGCAGAAGGAATCTACAAGCAGATCAAGGAATTTATCTAGTCGAAAAGTAAAAAGTAAGCCAACTCACAATACAGTGGGTTGGCTTTTTTAGTAAAAGCAATTGAAAAAGTTGGTAAGCGCGAGCAAGAGGGCCCCATACAAGCTAGGAGGGAGCCCCAAAGGGGAAAGTTGCCTAGCGCAGTATGGGAGATGGCTTGCGGGAGCATGATGAACTATATTTTGCTTTTACAAAAATTTGTAAATTGTAGTTGAGTGAGCTTTTTCGCCAGCTTTTGCAATTGGCTGATCAAATGTAGGTACATTGACTGCATTTGGGAAGTACTGAGACTCGAAGCATACACCGTAGCGCTTGTCGTAAGGGAAGTCACCCTTTCCGATGTGTGAAGAATCCAGGTAATTGCCAGCGTAGAGCTGCACACCAGGTAAATCTGTATAAACTTCCATCTTTCTGCCGCTCTCAGGATCTTCAAGTGTACAAGATGGCTTGATAAGTGATGGATTATTTAAGCAGTAATTGTGGTCAAAACCGCCTGCCCAGTTGAGCTGATCGTAATCTGCTTCTGTGTCTTTGATAAGAGCCTTTGGAGTAGTGAAATCCATTGGAGTGCCCTTAACTTCGCGGCATTCACCATGTGGAATAGAAGCCGCATCTGTGTGAGTGTACTTGTCAGCATCAATCCAAACAATGTGGTTCATAACTGAACCAGAGTCATGACCGTTAAGATTGAAGTAGCTGTGGTTAGTTGGGTTGAATACTGTATCAACATCTGAAACACCAGAATAATCAAGGCGTAAAGCGTTGTCATCTGAAAGTGTGTATGTGATAGTGATATCCATCTCACCAGGGAAACCACACTCCATATCAGCCTTGTGGCAAGTGAATGTGATATGACTGTCATCAACAGATTCTACATCCCATATGCGCTTGTGCATAGGATTGAAACCTGAGTGAAGATTATTCTTTCCATCATTAACATCAAGCTTGTACTCTACCCCATTAAGAGTGAATTTTGAATCACCGATACGATTGCCGTTAGGGCAAATGCAGCATCCGAAGCCTGGTCCATTTACAAAGTAGTCCTCGATTTTTTCATAGCCAAGAACAACATCTGAAAGAATACCTTCCTTATCTGGAACCCAAAGCTCGAGTAAGTTACATCCAAAATTCATGATTTTAGCCTGCATTCCGTTTTTATTAACGAGAGTGTAAGCAATAATGTCTTCGTTATTTTTGGTTACACCAATTTTTTCTTTTTCCACGATAAACCTCCCTAAAATTGATTGATTAAAGATTCTTAAGCCCCAGAAAAGAAAATAGTGGGACATTAAATCAAACTATCACTATGATAATGGTCTATTTACTTAAAAACAAGAACTTAAAAGCAATTAAATAAATTTTAAATTTAAAGAAGTAAAAGAATTGCCATCCCTTAATTTGTCAAGGAATGTTGAATTATTTGTGAGGAAAAAGTGTGGTGTATTGTACAGAAAATGACAAATGCGTAAAATGAAGGTATGAGTGGAACTGCGCAGAAAATAAAGACCATGGATAAAAAAATCCTAAGGTTAATTAAAATTCAAATCGTATTACTGCTCATTCTTGTAGCGGGTATAACGTTCTACTATGTGAGTGGTTATGCTGCCACGGTCTCCAAGTTAAAAACGGAGGCTTTTAGTGTCGTGCGGCATTCCAGCCCGTCGACCTTCAGACAGATAGAGACCAGTGAGGTGTATGCAGCAGGTGGTGAGACCATTTCTGTATTGAAGGGCGAGAAGGATGTTTACTACATCACATTCGATCAAATTCCTACTTATGTTACCCAGGCAATTATTTCAATAGAAGATAAGAAGTTTTATCAGCATGACGGCGTGGATTATAAGGCCATAGTAAGAGCGCTGATTACTGTGATGCGCGATAAAGAAATCACACAAGGTGGAAGTACAATCACTCAGCAGCTTGCGCGAACCATCTTTTTGACCAGTGAGAAGACCTGGCAGAGAAAGGTGGAAGAGATATATATCGCTTCAGAAATGGAAAAGAAATATTCCAAGGATCAGATTCTGGAATTCTACCTTAACAATGTATATTTTGCTAACGGATATTATGGAATTCAGGCGGCAGCAAAGGGATATTTCAGCAAGGATATTAGTGAGCTAAGCTTGTCAGAAATTTGTTATTTGCTGGCCATACCAAATAGTCCGACCTATTATGACCCAATTGTAAATCCTCAGAACACCATAGAAAGAAGAAACTTGATTCTTCAGGCGATGCTAAATGATGGTGTCATAGGGGAGAAGACATACGCATCTACTATTAAAGAAGAAGTCACATTAAACAGGTCGAGTAGCGCGAAGAATAATTTCGTAGAAACTTATGTATATTACTGCGCAACGAAGGCCATCATGGAGAAGAATGGATTTGAATTTAAGACAGATTTTGCTACCGAAGCGGAACAGCGTTTTTATGAAAAGGAATATGAAGAGGCATACAATCAGTGGAACAAGAGTCTGTTTACGTCAGGATATCGTATTTATACAAGCATAGATTTAAATACTCAGGAACAGCTTCAGTCTGCGATAGATAATAACCTTTCGGAGTTTACAGATTTAAATGATGAGGGAATATATGCACTTCAGGCGGCAGCAGTGTGCATTGATAATAGGACTGGAATGACCAAGGCGATTGTAGGTGGACGAAGTCAGGAAGTGACAGGTTATACTCTGAACCGAGCATATCAAAGCTTTAGACAGCCGGGAAGTGCTATC
>JAFYYE010000168.1 GCA_017557715.1 Pseudobutyrivibrio sp. | reverse complement strand
TTTATGGTATCGATGCATGCCTTATTAAAAGTGAAAATGACTACCCTATTTGTATAGATTTTAATTAGAGATTAATAGATGCTCTCAGTGTTTAAGAAATACCTTAAAGTTGCTATCCCAATCTGTTTTTAATATACTATTCTAGAAAATACTTCTAGGAGAACAAATATGAAAAAACGAATCATTGGCCTTGATATCCTCCGCGATATCGGTGTCATTTTTATTTTCTTTTACCACTTTTTTGTGGAGTACACCATTTCAGGCAATGGCACAGATCCATTCATGAATGGCTACACATATTTCTTTAATATCTTGGCTCGCCCAGCCAGCTTGTTTTTATTTATAATTTCAGGTTATGCCCTTATGTATAATCATGAGCAGGAACTACCTCTCGGTAAGTACTATAAGCGCAGATTCAAAGGGCTTTTTATTCCATTTTATGTGGCTTATACAATCATGTTTTTAATATGCTTCCTTGTAAACAATCAGGTGGTAGGCCACGACCTTCCAATCAGCCGTTTCATCCTCACTCTCATTGGAATGGATGGAGTGACTCAGCTGGTTGTGTTCAATTTTTACCTTATTGGCGAATGGTTCATGTCATGCATTGTTGTTTGCTATCTGCTGTTCCCGCTTTTAGCACTTCTACTTAAAAAGTTTAAGTACATCACATTGGCAGTGTTAATGGTATGGTATGTATTCATTCTTTTGATTTACAATCCATTCTCATTTACACAGCTTATGAACCCACTGTTTGTTATGGTTTATTTCTACATTGGAATGTTCCTTCACGAGGCATTTGGTGACAAGGTTGTTCCAAAGAAAATCAGAAATACCTGCGCCGTTCTTTCGGTATTAATTTTTGTTTATTTCATCCTTATTGGATTTGTGCCAAGCCTTTCATTCTTAAAGCTTGAGCAGGAGCCAAGCGAGCTTATCTACTTTGCGATTAGCATGACAATGTTGATAGCTCTCAGAGATGTGGAAATCTCACCTGAAAAGAACAGCTATAAGTTTATAACTTACCTTTCGGGAATTAGCTGGTTCATAATATTGACTCACCATAGAATAATGATTTTATTCTATCAGCGATTAAATGTTGAAGAATACGCCCACCGCGAAATCTTCGCATTGATGTTGGTTTGCATCGCGTGCACATGGATTGCGTCAATCATCGTTCGTGAACTGTCGTCGAAGGTTAAGAAGTTGTTATAATCGCAAATTTATAAATAGTTAGGAGTTTTACATCATGGATATTGCAAAAAAAATAGCCGAGGAATTACAAGTTAGGCAAGCTCAGGTTGAAGCAGCCATCGGCTTATTAGACGAGGGCAACACAGTCCCATTCATTTCACGATATAGAAAGGAAGCCACAGGCGGTCTCAACGACGAACAGCTTCGTACACTTGCCGAGCGCCTTACATATCTTAGAAATCTTGAAGATAAAAAGGCTACTTGCCTCGCTTCAATTGAAGAGCAGGGTCTTCTCACAGAGGAGCTCAAGAAAGCCATTTTAGAGGCAACAACACAGGTAGCAGTAGATGATTTGTATCGTCCATATCGTCCAAAGCGCCGCACTCGCGCCACAATCGCAAAGGAAAAGGGCTTAGAGCCACTGGCAAACATCATCATCCTTCAGATGACAGATAAGTCACTTTCTGAGGAGGCAAAGGCCTTCATCAACCCAGAAAAGGAAGTGAACACACCAGAGGAAGCTATCGCAGGTGCCTGTGACATCATCGCTGAAAGCATTTCTGATGATGCGGATTATCGTACTTGGATTCGTGAGAAAACTTTCAAAAATGGTCGCATTGTATCTAAGGCCAAGGATGCAGAGGCAGAGTCTGTTTACGAGAATTACTATGATTATGATGAAGCTATCGCAAAACTTCCAGGACACAGAATCCTCGCTCTCAACCGCGGTGAGAAAGAGAAGATTCTTAAGGTAAGTATCGAGGCTCCTGTTGAAGATATCCTTAATTATCTTCAGAAGAAAATTATCAGCCGCGATAACGTAAATACGAATCAGGCGCTTATCAATACAATCGAAGATGCATATTCAAGACTTATTGCACCTTCAATTGAAAATGAAATCAGAAACAACCTTACAGAGATGGCAGAAGATGGAGCAATCAAGGTATTTGGCAAGAACCTTACACAGCTTCTCATGCAGCCTCCAATCGCAGGCCGTAATGTCCTTGGATGGGATCCTGCTTTCCGTACAGGATGCAAGATTGCAGTTGTAGATGCCACAGGAAAGGTACTTGATACTACTGTTGTTTATCCTACAGCACCACAGAACAAGGTTGAAGAGACTAAGAAGGTTATCAAGGGACTTATTAAGAAATATAACGTTTCCCTTATATCTCTTGGTAATGGTACTGCCAGCCGTGAGTCTGAGCAGATTATTGTTGATATGCTTAAGGAGATTCCTGAGAAGGTTGAATACATTATTGTAAACGAGGCAGGTGCTTCAGTTTATTCAGCCAGCAAGCTTGCTACCGAGGAGTTCCCTAACTTTGACGTAGGACAGCGTTCAGCTACATCAATGGCACGCCGTCTTCAGGATCCACTTGCTGAGCTTGTAAAGATTGATCCAAAGTCAGTAGGTGTTGGTCAGTATCAGCACGATATGAATCA
Source organism: Pseudobutyrivibrio sp. (assembly GCA_017557715.1). Lineage (GTDB taxonomy): Bacteria > Bacillota > Clostridia > Lachnospirales > Lachnospiraceae > Pseudobutyrivibrio. Next base: position 2,337 of record JAFYYE010000168.1, on the reverse strand, counting down.
GAAGAAGCTTGATGAGACTCTTGCAGGCGTAGTAGAGGATTGTGTTAACGCAGTAGGTGTCGACCTCAACACAGCATCGGCATCACTTCTTGAATATGTTTCAGGAATCAACAAAACTCTCGCAAAGAACATTGTTGAATACCGTGAAGCTAATGGTCGTTTCAACTCAAGAACAGAGCTTAAGAAGGTTCCAAAGCTTGGACCAAAAGCTTTCGAGCAGTGCGCAGGCTTCATGCGAATTATTGGCGGAAAGAATCCTCTTGATGCCACAGCCGTTCACCCAGAAAGCTATGATGCAGCTAAGGCTCTTCTTGAAAAGTTGGGCTTTGATACAAAGGATATTGCAGCAGGCACACTTAAGGATATCCACAAGAGTATTTCAAATATTAAGGCTTTATCAACAGAACTTGGTGTTGGTGAGATGACTTTAGAGGATATAGTAACAGAACTTGAGAAACCAGGTCGCGACCCTCGAGAGGATATGCCAAAGCCTATCCTTAAGAGTGACGTTCTCGAGATGAAGGATCTTAAGTCAGGTATGCAGCTTAAGGGAACTGTCAGAAACGTAATCGACTTTGGTGCATTCATCGATATCGGCGTTCACCAGGATGGCCTTGTCCACATATCTCAGATGACAAACCGCTATATCAAGCACCCACTTGAGGTGGTTTCTGTTGGCGACATCGTTGATGTAGAGGTATTATCTGTTGATGAGAAGAAGGGCAGAATCGCTCTCACTATGAAGCTCAATAAGGCTAAGAATGCTTAAATGTTTAAGTGTTGTAATCCTATACATATAATACACACTGAAATTGTCATAATTTTACAAAATAATACTCTCCTAATGGCAAACTGTTGACATTAATTACATATAATTCTATACTTTTTTTAATCGAGAAAAGTAACAGTGAGTTTGCTTTTTAGGAGATATGGTTTTGGTGAGTCGTTAGGGGTTTCGGCTCACTTTTTTTATGTTTCTATTCAGAGCTAAGTAAAAAATAAGGGTAGAAAGGGTGCTCGCATCCTTGACTACTCTTATTTTTATTTAGCGAGAACCATACATGAGCAAAAGTAAAGCAGTGTAACTGCGATTTTGCGAATGTATGCTGAATAGAAACAATGTTTGTTCATATAGAAACAAAACTGACTAGAAACTTGTTGATTTTATTCTATATATGTTAGAATAAAGAAAAATAGGGAGAGTCTGATTATGAACAATATAAAGTTTAGTGTAAAGATTAAAGAACAGGATTTATTTCGATTCAATCTTCATCATAGCTATACTAGTAGTCAGGGGATTCTTTCGGTGGTGCTTTTTGTGCTGTTAATAGCAATTTGGATTATGCGCTTCCCGCTGTTATCTCCACTTTATCGAGTGTTCTACCCACTTATCGCAATCATATTTTTATTATATATTCCAATGACTCTTAAGCTTAGGGTCAAAACTCAGATGACGCAGGAGGTGTTCCAGCATCCACTCACTTACGAGTTTGTAGAGACTGGAGTAAAGGTCAGCTCACCATCAACTGATGAGCCTGCGGAGCTTCCATGGGAGTACGTCTATAAGGTTTCCACCTGGAAGGACTACCTTCTTATTTACAGCAATCGAGTTAATGCATACATCATCCCAAAGGAAGACATTCAGGATGTATATGATGTTGCAATCGATTACATTAAAAATCATGTAGAGGATTATAAATTACAGATAAAATGATAGAGATTTTTGAAACTAATTCACCAGAAGAAACAGATGCTCTTGGTAGAAAGCTTGGAGAATCAGCTACCCCAGGGCAGGTTTTCACATTAATAGGAGATTTGGGTGTTGGCAAAACTGTTTTCACACAGGGCTTTGCCACTGGCCTTCACATAGATGAAGCTATTTGCAGCCCTACATTCACCATCGTTCAGGTTTATGATAGTGGCAGGCTTCCATTTTACCACTTCGATGTTTATCGCATTGGCGATGTTGAAGAGATGGATGAAATCGGCTACGAGGATTATATCTACGGAGACGGAGTTTCACTTATTGAGTGGGCTAATCTCATCGAGGATATTCTTCCAGAACATTACACTCAGATTACAATAGAAAAAGATTTAGAAAAGGGATTTGACTACCGCAAAATCACGGTAGAACAGATATAGTACTATGAAGATTTTGGGAATTGATGGTTCAGGGCTTGTTGCCTCAGTAGCCATCGTAGAAGATGATAATTTAATCGGTGAATACACCACCGGCTATAAAAAGACTCATTCACAGACATTACTTCCAATGTTGGATGAGCTCAGCAAAATGGTAGAGCTGGATATGAATTCAGTCGATGCCATTGCAGTTGCAGC
>JAFYYE010000167.1 GCA_017557715.1 Pseudobutyrivibrio sp. | reverse complement strand
GTTCATGAATTTGGTTCTTCAGAGGGTTACCTTGATGAGAAAATGTATTTTGGTCATCCAGGATGTGCTGATGAAGACGATATCATCATAAGATGTCATGCAGTAATTGAAAGACTTACAGGTATGACAAGACCAGGTCCATTTGCAGCACATAAATGTCAGGATTATATAATTCAGACTATCAGAGATGAGCTAAAAAAATATGAAGGTGAAGTAGTTCATGAAGAGGTTTGTGAGGATGTAAGACGTTCTGGAAATCCTAGAGTAGTACTTGTAAAGGAAATTATGGGACAGGGCGCTATGCATGATAATGTAATTTGCCCAACAGAGCCATGTGGTATCCTAGGCGGTCAGAAAAACGTAGATTGCGGTAACGTACCAATCATGCTTACTCCAAACCAGGTTCGTGATGGTTCTATCCATGCACTTACATGTATCGGACCAGCTACTAAGGAAATGACACGTCACTATATTCGTGAGCCACTCGTAGAAGGGCTTGCAGCTGATACAGAGCTTGATCTTATTGGAGTTGTATTTGTTGGTTCACCACAGGTTAACGATGAAAAGCTCTGGGTTTCAGAAAGACTTGGATCCCTTCTTGAGTCACTTGATATTGATGGATGTATTATCACAACCGAGGGCTTTGGAAATAATCATATCGATTTCATTCAGCATATCGGACAGGCTGGTAAGAGAGGAATTCCAGTTGTTGGCGTATCATTCTGCGCATATCAGGGCCAGCTTGTTGTTGGTAATGAATATGCTACAGCAATGGTTGAAGAAAATATGGATAAGGGCGGTTTTGAGAACAATGTTGCAGGCTGCTCTTGCGTAACTAAGGAAGTTGCTACCCGTGCAATTCAGATGTTGAAAAACAAAATGGCAGGTGTGGATATTAAGCCAGCACCTAAGAAGTGGAATAACGACGTTATTAACGCAAACAACAAGCTTCTTGGACTTCCAGAAACAAAATTACTTGATAATGGAACATTACACTAATGTTAGATTACATGATTAATCCAATTAAAATGGGAGGTCTTGTGAAAGAGGTAAATGACGACCAGATCAAAGTCCATTTGCACGGGAGACTGGGGGTCATAACAGTTCCCAATAGATTGGTAACAACAAAGAAAAAACTAGAGCCAGGCCATGAAATGGAATTTTATTTCAGTTACATTCGTGTGGTGGAAAATCCATACGATTATGATAGTTCGGACATGATTACCGAACATGAAATAACTCCATGCTTGCTTGGAGGAAAAATTACAGAAGTAAATGATACTGCTGCTAAGGTAGAAATTATGGATGGTCTTGGCACAGTGGCAGTTCCGCGACGCTGGTATTTTACAGATATTCCGCTTGAAGAGGGAAAGGATGCAGAGTTTTATTTTAGCTGTATGGATGTAGTAGGAAAAAGGGATATACCAGTAGAATCAATATAAAGGAGGCAAATGTTATGTTAACTACAAAAGAAGGAATGCAGTCAGAAATTTTTGTACCGGTGACACCAAAACCAGTTTTTACTGAATTGAAGAAGCCATTAAGTGAGTGTAAGGTGGCATTTATCACTGCTGGAGGAATTCATAAAAAGAGTCAGACGCCATTTAATACATCGGGAGATTTTTCATATAGAACAATTGAATTTTCTACACCATCAGAGGAACTTATGGTAACACATGGTGGTTTTGACAATTCAGATATTAATAAGGATGTAAATGCAATGTTCCCTATTGATAGACTTCATGAGCTTGTTGAAGAAGGTTTTATCGGTTCTCTTGCAACTGAAACCTATACATTCATGGGTGGCGGCGGAAACGTTGAAAAATTCATGAATGAAACAGGTCCTGAAATAGCAAAGAAACTTAAAGATCAGGGGGTAGATATTGTTCTTTGTACAGGTGGTTGTGGAACCTGTCACAGATCGGCAACTATTGTAACTAGATGCTGTGAAGAGGCCGGAATGAGCTGTGTTGTAATTGCTGCACTTCCTCCTATTGCTCGCCAGCAGGGCGCACCAAGAATTACTGCGCCACATGTACCTATTGGTTCAAACGCAGGTGAGCCAAACAACATCCCTCAACAGACAGCTATTGTAAAAGAATCTCTTGAGTGGGTACGTGACTGCCCAAGCTACAATCAGATGAAGGTACTTCCATATGAGTACAGACATAATGTGTAGCATTATATAGTACAGAGAGGTGCTACTAGCTTGTAGTATCTCTTTTATGGTGTTGGAGGTAGTGCCATGAATATACCCAAGAACTACTCAGATGAATTAGATGATATTGATTTAAAGATTATTGAATTACTGCAGGAAAATGCACGAATATCTGCAAAGGACATGGCAGAAAAAGTTTTCTTATCATCAACATCTGTTGCTACAAGGGTCGAAAACTTAATAAAAAGGGGAATAATAGCAAATTTCAAAGCAACTATAAACCCGTTAGCTTTGGGCTTCTATACTAAAGCCTTTATAAGTGTAGAGGTAGAGCCATCCCAAAAGAAGGAGTTTTATCCCTACATAGATACAATAAAGAATGTGATTCAATGCAATTGTGTTACCGGAGATTTTTCAATGCTTCTTGAAGTCATGTTTCACAATACTATAGAGTTGGATCAGTTTATTGGGGAATTACAGAATTTTGGAAAAACTAAGACATTAATTGTTTTTTCAACTTCAGTAGAGCATAGAGAAATATATTGGAAATAATAGCACATTATTTACATATATTTATTCAAAAATAGGAGCTGTTGAGGCCATGATAACTAATATTCAAAAGTATTCTATTCATGATGGAGAAGGAATTCGTACAACCATTTTTTTCAAAGGCTGCCCCCTTAAGTGTAGTTGGTGCCATAACCCTGAAACACAAAGCTTTGAAACCGAATATTTACATTTCAAACAGAGATGTGTAGGTTGCGGTAAGTGTGGGGGAAAATACTATGAGGACTGTGTAAATAATGCATGGGAAAAATGTGGAAAAGAAATTTCTCTTAAAGAACTTTTAAATGAAGTGTTGAAGGATCAGGCCTTTTATGAAACCTCTGGTGGAGGCGTTACTTTATCCGGGGGAGAGGTGCTAGCTCAGGATTTAAGTTTTATTGTGGGATTCCTACAGTGTTTAAAGATGAGAGAAATTCCCGTTAATATTGATACCTGTGGATACGTGGATTTTTCAAGGTTTGAAGCAGTTTTACCATACACTAAATCTTTCTTGTATGACTTAAAGCTAATGGATGCTGATAAACATAAGAAATATACGGGAGTGGATAATAATCTTATACTTGAGAATTTGAAAAAGCTTTCGGAAAATAAAGCATCTATTTGGGTAAGGATACCTGTAATTGGTGGGGTAAACGACACCAATAAAAATATGGTCGAAACAGCTGAATTCATAAAGTCAAATGACATAAATCCAGAACACATTCATTTGCTGCCATATCACAATACAGGTTGTTCTAAATACCAACAGTTAGGTAAAAAATATGATGATTCATTCACTACTCCAAGCAAGGAAAAACTTGAAGAATATAGGAGAATCTTTGAATCATATGGGTTAACAAACATATACATAGGCGGTTAGCCAGGGAGGCACTATGGAAGAACGTGGAATGAATACAAGGATACAAAAGCTTAGAAAAAGTAGTCTTGAGGCAGTTGCCAGCATTGACATGGAACGTGCCAAATATTTTACAGAGACCTATAAAAAGTACGAAGGCTCCGTCAGTATTCCAGAGCTTAGGGCAATGGCTTTAAAAAACTATTTTTCCAAAAAGACTTTGTATATCGGAGAAGGAGAGTTAATTGTTGGTGAAAAAGGATGCAAGCCACAAGCCGCACCAACCTTTCCTGATTTATGCTGTCATACCGTGGATGATTTACATGTAATGAATGATAGGGAATTGATTAGTTTTAAGGTGGCTGATGAAGATTATTCTTTTCAGGAAAATGAGATAATTCCATACTGGGAGAATCGTTCTATACGTCAGATTATTTTAAAGCACATGACTCCTGAGTGGAAAAAGGTTTATGAGGCAGGAATCTTTACAGAGTTTATGGAGCAGAGAGGACCAGGACACACTGTTGGGTCTGAAAATATATATAATAAAGGTTTTTTGGAGTATAAGTCTGATATAGAAAAGGCGCTTGAAAATATTGATTACATTAATGATATGGAGGCTCTAGAAAAGGAACACGAGCTGAAGGCTATGATGATTGCCTGTGATGCCATTATTATTCTTGCAACAAGGTATGCTGACTATGCTCAAAAACTAGCTGCTGAAGAAAATGATGAAAAGAGGAAGAAGGAGCTTATTGCCATAGCAGAAAACTGCAGAGTTGTGCCAGCAAATAAGCCAAAAAATTATTGGCAGGCAATACAGATGTATTGGTTCTGTCATTTGGGAGTTACTTCCGAGCTAAATCCATGGGATGCTTATAGCCCAGGTCGATTAGATCAACATTTAATTCGTTTTTACGATAATGATATTTCTGAAGGAATACTCACAAGAGACGAAGCTAAAGAGTTATTAGAGTGCCTTTGGGTGAAATTTAATAACCAGCCGGCTCCACCAAAAGTAGGTATTACTTTAAAAGAAAGCTCTACCTACACGGATTTTGCCAATATAAACACTGGTGGAATAACTCCTGAAGGCCAGGATGGAGTAAATGACGTTAGCTATCTTATCCTAGAGTGCATGGATGAAATGAAGCTTTTGCAGCCAAGTAGTAATGTTCAGATAAGTAAAAAAACACCTCAGACATTTTTGAAAAAAGCCTGTGAGATTTCACGTAAAGGCTGGGGCCAGCCTGCATTTTATAATACAGAGGCTATTGTCCAGGAATTATTAAATGCTGGAAAGACCATCGCTGATGCAAGAAAAGGTGGTACAAGTGGATGTGTGGAAACAGGTGCTTTTGGCAATGAAGCATACATTCTGACTGGATATTTTAATATACCAAAAATCTTTGAGTTGACTTTATTTGATGGTTACGACAATATGTCAAACCAGCAGCTTGGACCACATACTGGAAAAGCAGAAGACTTTAAATCCTACGACGAACTTTGGGATGCATTTACAAAACAGATCGATTACTTCCTCGATTTGAAGATTAGAGGAAATCTTGTAATAGAAAAAATATATGCTACCCAGATGCCAGTACCATTTCTTTCAATTCTAACCAACGACTGCATTGGAAGAGGTAAGGATTACAATGCTGGTGGTGCTAGATACAACACAAGCTATATTCAGGGTGTAGGTATTGGAACTATTACAGATTGTCTTGCGGCAATTAAATACAATGTCTTTGATCAAAAGAAATTTAACATGAGTGAGTTGTTAGATGCATTGAAAGCCAATTTTGAGGGATACGAAAAAATTTATAATCTGGTTTCAAATAAGACTCCTAAGTATGGAAATGATGACGATTATGCAGACGACATTATGAAATCCGTATTTACGATGTACAGAGATAAAGTTACCGGACGAAAAAATATTAGAGGCGGAGAATTTAGAATAAATATGCTTCCAACCACATGTCATGTGTATTTTGGAGATGTAATGATTGCATCAGCAAATGGTAGACTTGCACATAAGCCAGTATCAGAGGGAATATCACCTGAAAAGGGCGCAGATGTAAATGGTCCTACAGCTGTTGTTAAGTCATGTTCAAAAATGGATCACTTAAGCACTGGTGGTACTTTGCTTAATCAGAAATTTACCCCTTCAGTTGTAGCTGGTGAAGAAGGTCTTGTACAGATGGCTAATTTGATTCGTACCTACTTTAATTTGGATGGACATCACATTCAGTTTAACGTAATTGATAGGGAAACTCTGATTAAAGCTCAGCAAAACCCAGAAGAGTACAAGGACTTAATAGTTCGTGTTGCAGGTTATAGTGATCATTTCAGAAATTTAAGTAAGGCGCTTCAGGACGAAATTATAGAAAGAACTGAACAAAGCTTTGCTTAAGAAATAATTAAAAAAGGAGAATAAGATTATGACTTTTGAAAACGTAAAATTAGAGGCAGCGGCAAATGTATATTTTGATGGAAAGGTTTCAAGCAGAACTTTTTATACTTCAGATGGGGAAAGAAAGACTTTAGGTTTTATGCTTCCAGGAGATTATGAATTTGGAACTGCCGCAGCTGAAAAGATGGAAGTGTTGTCTGGAGAAATTGAGGCCACATTACCAGGGGAAGATTCACCTAGGTTATATGGCCCAGGTGAAGCTTTTGAAATTCCAGCAAACAGCAAGTATAGAGCAGTAGTGAGCTCCTTTGCAGATTATCTTTGTTCATACATTGATTAGTTCTATTAATGTAGACCATAAGAAACTATTATTAGACAATTACCCTTCGGAATGATATATTATGACAAAACTTGAACAAAGGCGTTCGTGTCGATGCTTCTCATCGGCATGGGCGCCTTTTTAAGTTTAAAAATTCCTGGAGGATAAATGTTATGGATTTAAGTTTTTTAGGAAAGCTTTTACCTATGCTTTTTACTGGCTTGAGGGTAACGATACTGATAGCAGTGGTAGGAATTCTTTTAGGATTTCTGGTGGGCACTCTGGCTGGATTTGCATTGGAAAGTAGAATCAAACTTTTTAAGGGGCTTGCAAATGTATATATTTGGGTGATTCGAGGAACTCCACTTATCGTTCAGGCATTATATGTGTACTACGTAATTCCTAAGCTTTTTGGAATCGATTTGTCTAGTAACCTTTCAGGTATTTTAGTTATTTCTCTCAATTCAGGTGCTTTCATTGCTGAGATTGTAAGAGGAGCACTTAATGGAATTGATCCGGGACAAAGAGAGGCCGGTCTTTCCCTTGGACTTACTCCAGCTCAGACGACCTGGCATATCATAGTTCCACCAGCCTTTAAATCAATTTTACCGGCACTGTTTAATCAGTTCATTATCTCGGTTAAGGATACAGCTTTATTATCAGTAATTGTCGTAAATGAGATTACACATCAGGCTCAGAACTATGCATCACTAAGCTATAAAACTATACCTACATATACAACATTGGCAGTTTTCTACCTGGTTTTGATTTCGATTTTGATTATCGTTCAGAAGATGGTAGAGAGAAAGGTAATGAGGTAAGCAAATGGGCACATTGTTAAAAATCCGAAACATAATGAAAAATTTTGGGGACTTAGAGGTACTGAAGGACATTAGCATAGATGTCCAGGAAGGAGAGGTAATAGTTATTATAGGTCCTTCCGGTTCAGGAAAAAGTACCTTTTTAAGATGTATAAATCAGTTGGAAACTCCAACTAGTGGGGAAATTTGGTACAAAGACAGAAATGTTATGGACCCAAACCAGACTCAGCTCAGAGATTTTAGAGAAGAGGTTGGAATGGTGTTCCAAAGATTCAATTTGTTTCCAATGAAGACAGTTCTACAAAATGTAATGCTAGCTCCCGTGTTGACAAAGAAGAAAGATAAAGTGGCTGCCAGAGCAAAAGCAATGGAGCTTTTAGAGAAGGTTGGACTTGGAGACAAGGCAAACGCAAAACCTTCTACTTTATCTGGTGGACAGCAGCAGAGAGTCGCTATTGCAAGAGCGCTGGCAATGGAGCCAGTAGCATTACTCTTTGATGAGCCCACATCTGCTTTGGATCCGGAGCTTGTCGGGGACGTTTTAAATGTAATGAAGGATCTTGCAAGAGAAGGTATGACGATGATAGTAGTCACGCATGAGATGGGATTTGCGAGAGATGTTGCTGACAGAGTAATTTTCATGGCGGATGGATATATTGTGGAAGAGGGGAAGCCGGAGGAAATCTTTACACATCCAAAGAATGACAGAACAAAAACATTCTTATCAAGAGTGTTGGAAGCTTAATAGGGAGGATAATAAAATGGCGAAATATTACGTTACAATTGCCAGACAGTTTGGTAGTCTTGGACGACCAATAGCCAGAGAACTATCAGAAATGCTTGGAATCGAGTATTACGACAGAGATATCGTGGAGGCTGCCTCAAGGGAGTTGAATATGCCTGTTTCGGTAATTCATTCTGAGGAGGAAAAAAGTGTAAAGAGCAATTTCCTGAATATGTTGTTTCCACTTGGTACGGACAGTATTGATAAGCAGGATAAAATCTTCGAGGCACAGAAAAAAATCATCACAGATTTTGCAGAAAAGGATTCAGCAATTTTTGTTGGAAGGTGTGCTGATTATATTTTGAGAGATTATCCAAATGTGCTTAATATTTATATTTATGCTCCTGAAAATGAGCGCTATTTAAACTGTGTAAATGCTCTCAAGATGTCGCCTAAGGAGGCAAAGAAAATGATGGAGGAAGTAGACAGGGCCAGAGAACAGTATTGGCACAGATATGCTGGACATTCACCAGCAGATTTTGAGTCTACTCATTTGATGATTAATTCTAGTCTATTTGGAATACATGACACTGCAAAGATTTTAGCTGACATTGTGAAGGACCGTTTTTTGTAGGAGTCAGTGTTTTATATAGAGAAAAGCAAAAAAGGAGGAACGATTATGAAGAGAGAATTGTTGAAGAGAATGGTAGCGCTAGGCATGACTGTTGCTATGACAGGCGCTTTGGTCGGATGCGGAAGCAGCAAGGACACAGCAGAAGCACCTGCACCAGTGGCAGAGGATCTTGTGGAGGAATCAGTGGACAGTGCCAGTGATGGTTCTGTAGAGGGAGCTCTTGAAGGTGTAACACTTTCCTTTGGAACATCTGGTTTGTTTGCACCGTTCTCTTATTATGATGAAGATGGTGAGCTTATTGGATTTGATGTTGATTTTTGCAATGCACTTAAGGATTATCTTGGATTTGAAATTGATGGGGATATGCAGGCAATGGATTATTCAGCCCTTACCACATCACTGGCAGAAGGAAAGCTAGATTTTGGTATGGCAGCCCTCTGTGCAACTGATGAAAGAAAGCAGGTTATGAACTTCTCAGAAACCTATTGTGATTCTGGTCAGTCAATTGCTGTTAATAAAGAAACTTCACCAGCAGAACTTACATCAGTAGATATGCTTACAAGTGGAGATTACAAGGTTGCAGTAGAAAAAGGTACTGCAAGTCACATGTACGCACTTAATATTGGAATTCCAGAATCTGCATTGGAGATTCACGATGAAATCACAACAGCCTATGAATCATTAGAGCAGGGCAAGGTAGATGCTTTGATTCAGGATACTCCAGGTCTTGCTTATTACATTAAGACAGCTGAGGATTCAAAGATTGAAATCAAGGGTGAGCCATTCAATCAGGGACAGTCACCATATGCAATTGCAATCTCATTTGACTGTGCAGATGCAAACCCAGGTATAGTTGAGATTTTCAATCAGGCTATTGCAGATTTGATTGCAGATGGAACATTTGCAGAGCTTTCAGCTAAATGGCTTGAATAATTATTACAACAATGGAGTTGTACCCCAAAAGGGCTACAACTCCTCTTTTTCTAAATTTAGGATAAGGAGAATTATCTATGGCTCAATATATAACCAAAAGAGTAGTGATGGCTATAGTTACAATTTTTATAATTCTGCTAATGCTATTTATCATGCTTAGGTTCATGCCAGGCTCTCCATTCAATGATGAGAAGTTAAATGACACACAGATTGAACAGTTAAATGAAAAATATGGATTAAATAAACCTATTCAGGTTCAGTTTTTTAATTATGTAATAAATGTAATGAAGGGAGATTTCGGTGTTTCATATTCTATTTCAAAGGACTCTGATATCTCTGTGATGCTGAATACTAGAGTGAAGGTGAGCTTTAGAATAGGAGGACAGGCTGTATTACTGGGGGCAATAATAGGTCTTCTTTTAGGCATAGCCGCCGCTCTTAACCATAATACCTTTGCAGATACATTGTGCACTGTAATTTCAGTACTTGGAGTAAGCTTGCCTTCCTATGTTTTTGGATTGGCATTGGCATATTTTGTAGGCTTTAAGGCTGGCTGGTTACCACTTTTATATGATGAAAAGCAAACCTTCTTATCAAGTGTGATGCCGACCATAGCCCTATGTATGTTTACGGTGGCAACTGTAGCTAGATTTACCAGAAGTGAAATGCTGGAGGTTTTGGGAAGTGAATATATGTTATTGGCTGAAAGTAAGGGGATTTACGGACCAAAACTTATTTACAGACATGCATTAAGAAATGCACTTATTCCGATTTTAACAGTGCTTGCACCACTGGTGGTTGATTTAATGATTGGTTCATTAGTTATAGAAAAAATCTTTGCAATTCCAGGAATAGGAAGCCTGATGGTTACAGCAATACAGTCAAATGACTATAACGTAACCATCGCTATAGCCTTTATATATAGTGCAATGTACATTTTCCTGATGCTGATTGTGGATATTCTGTACGGAATAATAGATCCGAGAATTCGACTATCTAATAAAGAATAAGGCGGTGATAAATATGAATAAGGCAGTCACATTGGGAGGGGAGATTGCTTCCACAAGAAAGCTTTCAGTAGAGGAGTATCTGGATAGCATTACATTTGAAGAGGATGACTTTGAATTCGATAATTCCGAATTTATCAGCAGAATAGATGCGGATTATATTTCTAGAAGTCATTGGAAGGATGCCCTGATACGCTTTAAAAAGAATAAGGGTGCTGTTTTTTCTGTGATATGCATTCTGGTAATTATTTTATTTGCTGTGTTTGGACCAATGATGTCAGGCTACACCTATGACCAGCAGGATATAAATAATCAGAACATGGCACCAAGAATACCTGTAATTGAAAACACCGGATTTTTTGATGGCAGTGAGAAAATGCTTTCATCAACAGGAACAAAGCTTGTCAATAAATACACAAAGGATAAGATTGATATTTTTTACTGGTTTGGTTCAGATTCTCTTGGACGTGATATATGGACACGCACCTGGATTGGAACAAGAATCAGTCTTTTCATAGCATTGATAGCGGTGTTTATAGATATGGTTTTGGGCTTGAGCTATGGATTAATCTCGGGGTATTTCGGCGGTCGTGTGGATATGGTGATGCAAAGAATTGTTGAGGTTGTAAATTCCATTCCCACACTGGTGGTAGTGACACTGCTTATGATTATCCTACAGCCAGGCCTGTCATCAATTATTCTTTCACTTATCATTACAGGCTGGATTGGAATGAGCAGGATTGCCAGAGCCGAAATGCTGAAGCTGAAGGAGGAGGAGTTTGTTCTGGCATCGAGAACCCTGGGGGCAAAAAGCTTCAGAATAATTTTCAAGGAAATATTTCCTAATATTTTTGGACAGCTGATAACTCAGACCATGTTTTCAATTCCCCATGCGATTTTTACAGAAGCATTTCTGGCATTTATTGGATTAGGTGTTCCTCAGCCCATGGCATCTCTGGGAAGTATGATTTCAGATGGCTATAAAAACTTTACTACACATCCATATATGATAATCAGTCCTTTGATTGTTATGGCACTGCTTATGTTGTGCTTCACAATGTTTGCCGATGGTCTGAGAGATGCATTGGATCCAAAGATGAAGGAGGGCTGATTATGCAGGACAATTATATTTTGAGAATTAAAGATCTTTCTATAGATTTTCAAACTACAGCTGGCATTGTCCATGCCATAAGAGGTGTGGATATTGATTTGGAGAGAGGGGAGACCATGGCGATTGTAGGAGAATCAGGTTCAGGAAAGAGTGTTACAGCTAAAGCAATCATGGGTATACTTTCCAACAATGCCACCGTCAGGTCAGGAGTGGTGGAATTCCACATGGACAATGAGACCAGTGAAACTGTGGTGGATTTGTTGAAGATGGATAAAAAGGAAATTAGACAGAACATTAACGGCAAGCAGATTGCCATGGTCTTTCAGGATCCAATGACTTCACTGAATCCGCTCATGACAATAGGCAAGCAGATAATGGAAGGCGTTCTCTGGCATTATGATTACACAAAAGAAGCTGCCTATAACAGAGCCTTGGAGTTGCTTGAGCTTGTTGGTATTACTGATGCAAAGAAACGAATGAAGAGCTATCCACATCAGCTATCAGGTGGAATGAGACAAAGGGTGGTAATAGCCATTGCTCTTGCCTGTAATCCAAACCTTCTTATTTGTGATGAGCCTACCACGGCATTGGATGTTACTATTCAGGCGAAAATTCTGGAGCTTATAAAGGATATCCAGGAAAAGACAGGTATTTCTGTAATCTATATCACTCATGACCTAGGGGTAGTGGCAAAGGTGGCAGACAAAGTAAACGTAATGTATGCAGGCAAGATAGTGGAGAAGGGAAATATCGATGAGATATTTTATGAGCCAAAGCACCCATATACCTGGGCTCTTCTTTCAGCTATGCCAGATTTAAATACTAACGATGAACGATTATATGCATTGCCGGGCACGCCTCCAAATCTTTTGCAGGAGATTAAAGGAGATGCCTTTGCACCAAGAAATGAGTACGCACTAAAAATCGATAAACGACTGGAACCACCGATGTTTAAGGTTAGTGATACACATTTTGCAGCCACATGGCTGTTGCATCCAAAGGCACCAAAGATAGCAATGCCTGAGGCTTTACAAAATAAAATTCAGAGAATGAGGGAGGGCGCATAATGAGTGAAACTCCTATCTTAGAGGTAAATGGTTTAAAACAGTATTTCAAAGTAAACAGGAAATATACAGTCAAGGCTGTAGATGATGTGAGCTTCAAGATTTATCCGGGGGAAACCTATGGACTTGTTGGAGAGTCGGGATCAGGAAAATCCACCATTGGTAGGGCTATTATCAGGCTCTACAATCCTACAGCAGGCTCAATTGTATTTGATGGGAAAGAAATATCAGGTCGCATCAGCAAAGAGGATAATCAATTCCTGAGAATTAATATGCAGATGATATTTCAGGATCCTATGGCCTGCCTGAATCCAAGACAGAAAATTTCGGATATTATTGCACAGGGGTTAGATATACATAAAGCATACAGATCGCCACAGGAGAGGGCGGCCAAGGTAGCAGGGATACTGGCAAAAGTGGGGCTGTCCCCAGAGCATGCCAGCAGATACCCACATCAGCTCTCCGGAGGACAGAGGCAGCGCGTAGGTATCGCCAGAGCTCTTATTATGAATCCTAAGCTTGTAATTGCAGATGAGTGTATTTCCGCACTAGATGTGTCTATTCAGGCACAGGTGGTTAATCTCATGAAGGATATTCAGGAGGAAACCAAATCCTCATATCTATTCGTAGCCCATGATTTATCAATGGTCAAATACATCTCCGATAGAATTGGAGTGCTCCATTTGGGACATCTGTTGGAAACAGGTACCAATGAGGAAATTTTTTCTAATCCAGTTCATCCATATACAAAGAGTCTTATTTCTGCAATACCTATTCCAAATCCAAAGGTTGAAAGGGGCAGGGTCGCTGAGAGTTATGACTATAAAACCAGTGGTATAGATTATGGTAAGGGTAAGATGAAGCTGGTGTCTGGACAGCATTATGTCAGGGCGACAGAGCAGGAGTATTTGGAATGGACAAGTTAATGTACATAAAGTCTTTGGCTTTATAAATATATATGAATGGAGGATAAATATATGAAGAAAAGAATAGCAGCATTAGTAATGATTAGTGCAATGGCCGGTTCTCTTTTTGCAGGCTGTGGCTCTTCAGCTGGTGGAGAGACAGAGACTGTGGATACAGGAGAAAGCTCAATTATAGAGGAAGCACAGGTTGGAGCAGCTGATAATATCCTAAATTTTCAGATTGGTGTGGCCATTGATACCATGGACCCTCAGCTGGCAAATGATGGAACATCATTTTCATTGCTGTCCCAGTGTATGGAGGGCTTGCTTACAAAGGATGCTGATGGAAATGCCATCATGGCAATGGCAAGTAGTGAAGAGGTTTCAGAGGATGGCCTGACTATTACGTTTACACTTAGAGACGATGTATATTGGACAAATGGAGATCCTGTCACAGCTGACGACTTTGTATTTGGCTGGCAGAGACTGGCTAGTGGAGATTTAGCCAGCGACTATCAGTTCTTTGTAGAGACAGCATGCCTGGAAAACGCTACAGAGATTATGGCAGGAGAAAAGGACATTACAGAATTGGGAGTTGAGGCCATAGATGATAAGACTTTGGTTTGTCACCTCACAAGTCCATGTGCAATCTTTGATAACCTGATGACTTTCCCAAGCTTTTTCCCTGTAGATCGTAGCTTCTATGAGGACTGTGGAGGAAACTTTGCGACTTCTCCAGAGACAATCAACTGCAATGGACCATTTGTAATTACAAGCTATGAGCCTGCAGCTGTTACAATTAAAGCAGAGAAAAATGATTCATACTATGATGTTGACAAGGTTTCTCTTGATGGAGTCGAATGGCAGTTAATGCTGGATAATCAGACAGCGGCTATGTCTTATGCTTCAGGAGATTTGGATGTAGTTACTCTGACAGGAGATCTGATTGAGCAGTATCAGGATGACCCAGCCTTCACTACAGTGGCAGATAGTTATCTGTGGTACTTATCAGCTAACATGGATAAGAAGGGACTTGATAATCTCCATGTTCGTACAGCAATTGCTAAGGCCATCAATAAGGAGGCTATAGTTTCAAGCATTCTCAAAGACGGTTCTACAGTAGCAGATTTTGTCATTCCTAATGGGCTTGCAGTAGACGCAGATGGTAAGGATTATAGAGAATCTGCTGGTATCAGCTATCCAAATTTCACCTATGATGTTGATTCTGCCAAGGCAGAATGGGCAGAGGGTCTTAAGGAATTAGGAGTTTCTGAGCTTGAATATGATTTCGTCTGTGAGGATTCTGAGACAGCACAGCAGGTGGCTCAGTTTATTCAGAACGAACTTCAGACAAATCTTGAGGGTCTCAAAATTAATCTGACTGTTGAGCCTAAGAAGGCAAGACTTGAAGATATGAGAGAAGGAAATTATGATATCGGCCTGACAAGATGGGGTGCTGACTATGCTGACCCTATGACATATCTGGATATGTTTATCACTGATTCAGCTACCAACTACATGAACTGGTCAAACTCAGAATATGATGATGTAATCCTGTCTGCAAAGTATGGTGAGCTTGCAATTGATACAGCAGCCAGATGGGATGCATTAGTAAACCTGGAGGGTGAGCTTGCAGAGGATACAGTCCTTATGCCAATGTACCATGTATCCGTAGCATATATGATTAACCCTTCAGTAAAAGGTATTAATTTCTACAACACAGGTGCTAACTATTCATTCAAATACGTTACAATCCAGTAATAAATGGCAACAAAAAACAAGGTTGGAAAAATCAATT
The DNA here is from genome assembly GCA_017557715.1 of Pseudobutyrivibrio sp. GTDB lineage: Bacteria > Bacillota > Clostridia > Lachnospirales > Lachnospiraceae > Pseudobutyrivibrio. The sequence goes on along the minus strand of JAFYYE010000167.1, from coordinate 3,557 downwards.
CCAACCTTGTTTTTTTATTCGCATACAACTTCTTTTAGAATTTCTATAAAATGCTTTGCAGCAGGTGATAAAGAATTGTCTGCTCTATATGCAATTCCCAATTCTCTCTTGTAAGGCGGATCAAGAGGAAGAGATTTGAATTTAAAATCATTGCCCATAACAACCAGTTCTGGAAGGATTGATAGGCCTAAATTATTAGCAACCATGGATACAATTGCGCTGTCATCCTTTGATGAGAATCTTTCGTCAGGAACTACTCCTGAATCTTCTAAGGCAAAGTGCACATCATAGTCAGTTCCTTCTGCTGGAATAATAAATGGTTGGTTATGCATGTTAGAAATAGGAAAGATTTCATCATCGTCATCAACAAAGCCCTCTGGTAAAACTGCCACAAGGGGATCGTCAGCAATTTTTATCCATTCCAAATTTTCCGTGTGTCTTCTGCTGACAAGACCAAAATCTGCATAATTATTGTTAATCCATCCCACAATATCGTCGGTACCGCCTTCCAAAAGTTCAATCTCAATTCCAGGATATATTCGCTGAAATTTATTGATTACCTTTGGTAACCAAATTCTAGAGGTGCTTGCAAAGGATGCAATAGTTAGATGACCAATTTCTAAACCATTTAATGACGCTATAGTTTGCTCTAATTGTTCATTTATAGAGAGCATACGTCTAACAATAGGAAGTATAACCTCCGCGTTAGGAGTAAGCTCTATGCCTTGACGTGTCCTTATAAAAAGTGGGAAACCGATTTCATTTTCCATAGATTTAAGGATATGACTAACACCGGGTTGAGTATATCCCATATTGTCCCCAGATCTCGTAAAGTTTTTTGTTTCTGCAACATCCGCAAATAGTAAATACTTGGTAATCTCCATATTTGTAAAAACCTTTCTAGTGGTGCTGGTCAATAAACTCCTAATAATGAAAAAAAGGGCACCCCGCGACGGGATGCCCTCATTGGCTTGTCATTATTGAACGTTATTATAAAGGGTTTTGTCATAACTGTCTAGCATGATTTGAAAATTTTATCATTACATTTTCTTATGACCTCAATGAAAATGAGTACTTTTACAAATCATCAGGTATGTGGTTAATATTGAGAAAAATAATTTCGGGGGAAAACCTATGAAACTGAATCCACATGTAAGGAAATATGCATATCATTTAAAAACTATCGACTCTCATACAGAAGGAGAATGTACAAGAATTTGTTATGATGGTTTTCCTGATTTGCCAGGTGAAACTATGATGGCAAAGAAGAATTATCTTGTTTCAAATTACGATTATCTAAGAACGGCATTAATGCTTGAGCCACGTGGCCATAGAGACATGTTTGGCGCCTTGCTCACGGAGCCGGTTAATAAAGAAGCTGATTTCGGAGTGATTTTTATGGATAGCGGATCATGTTTAAACATGTGTGGTCATGGAAGTATAGGAACAGCTTCTATGCTTGTGGAAACAGGAATGGTTGAGGTTACTGAACCATATACTGATGTGGTTTTAGATGCACCTAGTGGAATAATAAGAACTCGGGTCCACGTTGTTGATGGCGAAGCAGTTGATGTAAGCATTCTCAATGTTCCATCTTTTCTCTATAAAGAAAGTCAGCACATAGAGATTCCCGGGTATGGAGATATTGAATTCGATATTTCTTTTGGTGGTTCTTTTTTCGCTATCGTAAATGCGAAGCAAATTGGTTTAGAACTTGAAATAGAAAACATAGAAGAAATTACAGAACTTGGAATGCATTTACTTTCTAGAATTAATGATGAGATTGATATAAAGCATCCATATCTTGATATAACAACGGTTGATTTAGTGGAGTTTTATGGACCTACCTCAAACCCTAAAGCACACATGAAAAATTGTGTAATATTTGGAGATGCACAAGCCGACAGGTCACCTTGTGGCACAGGAACTTCAGCTAAACTGGCGACTTTATATACTAAGGGCGAGCTAAAACTAAACGAAAAATTCGTTTATGAAAGTATAACAGGCTCACTTTTTATAGGAGAAGCTATTAAAGAAGTTGAGATTGCAGGCATGAAGGCAATCATTCCTCAGATAACTGGAAGTGCTTGGATTACAGGATTTAACGAATGGATAATCGATGAACAGGATCCACATAGATTTGGATTCCTACTTGGAACAACTAAGCAGGAAGAGGAAAGCATTAGAGGAAAAATTGTTAAGGCTGCATGGACACTGTTTGCAGATAAAGGATATGAAAATACTTCCATAGAAGATGTGATAAACATTGCAAATATTTCAGAAGCGGAATTCTATGACATCTTCTCATCCAAGGATGAGTTAGAGCATACGTTAGGGGATTTATTTGATGAAAAGTATACACAGTTGATGATATCGATAAATCCTAAGATTTCCCAATATGAGAAGCTTGTTTATCTCAATAGGGAAATGTTTGAACTAATAGAAAAGAAAGTGCCATTTGACTTGATTTCTCATATCTATGTTGGCACCCCGGCTGAAAGACAAAATGTTTTAAATGACAATCGTTTTTATTATCACTTGATACCAAAAATTATAGAAGAGGGCCAAGCCAATGGAGAGTTTAGTTGCGAAGAAGATGCCCAATCTTTGGCTGAATCATATTTTTCTATTGAGAGAGGTCTTATATATGATTGGTGCATAAAAGGTGGTACAGATTCACTGGTTTTGAATAGTAGTAAGATCTTGCCAGTTTATCTTGAGCATATGCTCAATAGAAAAGAAAAAGCTATATGAAAGGAGAATATGATATGAAAATTGGATTTATAGGTTGTGGCAACATGGGTGGCGCAATGATGACGGGGATGCTTGATGCAGGCAAATGCAAAAGTGAGGATTTGATTATATCAGATAAATCTGAGGCTCTATTGCAAATGTACAAAGATAAATATGGAGTAAATACAACTCTTGATAATAAAGAAGTTGTAGAGTTTTCAGATGTCCTTTATTTAGCCATAAAACCTCAGTTTTACGAAGGAGTATTAGAGGAGATTAAAGATGTTGTAACACCTGCTCAAATCATCGTAACAATAGCTCCTGGAAAAAAATTAGAGTGGATGGCTGAAAAGTTAGGAGACGGCTTAAAAATAATTAGAACTATGCCCAACACACCTGCAATGGTTAAGGAAGGGATGATGGGAATGTGCCCGAATGGAAATGTAACTAAAGAGGAAGTCGCATTGGTTAGAGATATATGTGAGGGCTTCTCAGCTACAGAAGTTATTTCAGAACATCTAATGGATGTAGTTACAGCAGTAAGTGGAAGCTCACCAGCATACGTTTTTATGTTTATAGAAGCTATGGCAGATGCAGCAGTAGCAGGTGGAATGCCTAGGGCACAGGCGTATAAATTTGCAGCACAGGCGGTTAAAGGAAGTGCTGCTATGGTGCTTGAGACGGGTAAGCATCCAGGGGAGTTAAAAGATATGGTATGTTCACCAGCTGGCACAACGATTCAAGCGGTGAGAGTTCTAGAAGACAAAGGAATGAGAAGTGCAGTATTTGAGTGTATGGAAAAGTGCTTAGAAATATCAAGAAGC
>JAFYYE010000166.1 GCA_017557715.1 Pseudobutyrivibrio sp. | reverse complement strand
CGAGAGTAACAATACCATTTGCCATGTAAGCTGCTCCCATTCTCTCCATGGAATCCTTTCTTACATACATCATGTCTTTATGCTTTAACAATCCAAGTGCAGATTTTACAAATGACATTGATGAAAAATCAAAGCTCATTGCACCAGTACACTCTAAGTGAACAATCGAACCCTGATTATAAGCCACAAATGGAAGTCCATATCTATCTATAAGCTCCTTCAAACCATCACAAAGTCTGTCTCCCATTTTTCCTGCTACCTCACAGGCATTTGTTCTGTCAATTTCCTGAATTGCTGTGTATCCTGCTATACATGAGAGCGGATTTGCAGAAAGTGTTCCACCAACATAAGCTCTATGCTTACCTGTTGCAAGACCAGCTGCCATCAATCCAGCATATTCTCTCTTTCCACCTACACCACCAGCTGCAGGATATCCTCCCGCAACAATTTTTCCGAAGATTGTTAAATCAGGTACCACATCAAAATATCCCTGTGCTCCGGACATAGCCACTCTAAATCCAGTTACAACCTCATCAAAAATAAGAAGTGCTCCATATTTATCACAAAGCTCGCGTACGCCCTTATTATAATCGTGAGCTACAGGTCTCGTTCCACTCTCTGGTCCTACTGGTTCCAACAATACCGCTGCTGTTCCGCCTGATAAACGATTCCTCTTTAACATTTTTTCCAGCATGTTTAAATCATTTGGTCTTACTTCATCAGTCTTTCCAAAACAACTATTTGGAATACCATGTGATTCTAAAAGATTTCTGCTTCCTGGAATCTTTAACCCATAAACCATCTGATCTGACCAACCATGGTATGCACCACCAATCTTAATTATGTGCTTTTTGCCTGTTGCAATTCTTGCAATTCTAAGAGATGCCATAACTGATTCTGTTCCAGAACCCAACATTCTAAACATCTCAACATTTGGCATATGCTTATTTATCTCTCTTGCTATAAGCATTTCTGATTCATGTAATAATCCAGTTACTGGACCGCAATCATTCAATAACTCAATAACCTTCTGACGAATCACATCATAATTACTTCCAAGAATTGTAGGGCCACCAGCCTGAAGAAAATCTATATATTTATTTCCATCTTTATCATACAGATATGCTCCATTGGCCTTTGACATGCACATTGGAAATGGTTTGTTAAATGCCAAGTTATGCTGCACTCCACCTGGAATATATTTCTGAGATTCCTCAAAAACAGCAAAGCTTTCCTTACACTTATCATCATAATATTTCAAAATCGTATTTTGATAGTAATCGTCGTCCACCTCCCAAATAGGCTGAGATGTAAGTTTTTTTAATCTCTCATTAATCTCATTTGGATCATCCCATCTGCTGATTCCACAGTTTTCCATTTGCTCTCCTCCTAGTTTGTTCCGCTTATTGCGCGTTTATTTGTATCAATCGTTCCTCTTCTATCCATTTTTCTGCTTTGAATATTTCTTCTGATATACATAATTCATAAGCTTGCAGTCTACTAATCCTAATTTTCGATATATTCCTGCTGCTTTAGAATTTAATGCGCACACAGCTGCTTTATCCACAAGTATTTTCAGGGCTTCTGTATCATCCTCATCTCTTCCACATACGACAGCACCTAATCCTTTTATGAACAATGCATTATTTCCTTTATTCAGATATCCACATATTTCTCCCACATCTGCTACTGTTTCTATTTTTCTTCCAATCATTTGGGCCATATCATCAAGCTGCGCCACTAGTAAATCATTATCTCTTGACCAGGCTACAACTGCTGGTGTATCTACCCATTCTGCCCCCGGTAATTTTTTCTTTATCTCCCTTAATAATTCTAAAGTTTGCGATTTTTCCATATCTGATAAAGCCACTTCATCTTCATAACCGCATATATTCTTTTTACATATTTTCTCAAGCAGCCTTGCTCTTTCATATGCTTCTTCTTTGGATTCACCAGCTATTACCACTCCATGGTGCTTCATAAATACTGTGTGCGCACCCTTTTTAAATGCTGATGTTACACCCTTTTTCAGTTTCCCAGTTCCTGGAAGTCCATACTCACCTATTGCTATACCTCCTAATTGTCTTTTTTCATCTGCGGTTATACTCATATTCTGAAAACCACAAACACCTATAGCACTAGCAAAAGTCTGATGGGTATGAATAACAAATTTTGCTTCTGGAAATAACTCATAAGCTGCTGCATGGATTCCCTTCTCACTAGATGGTTTATGTGGACCTTGCCATGTCTTATCTGCTGGATGATATAATGCCAAATCCTCCTCTTTTGTTTGCAAATAATCTAGTCCACTTGGTGTAATAAGAAAGTGCTCCTCATCCACTTTTGCGCTTACATTTCCCCATGTTCTTGCAACTAATCCATCAGCTAATAACTCTCTGCCTGTAGCTGTAATCTGCTTTCTCAGTTCCATTTCATTCATTATTGTGATTGCCCCCGCTATTTTCCATTCAGCATAATATAATTTTTTGCATTTACTTTATATAGTCTCTTGAATACACGATAATTACTATCATAGACTCTTTTATTTTCATCTTTAGGCATAAAGATTCTTTTTACTTTAACCATCTCCTTTGCCTCTTCCATTGTAGGAATCTCGCCAGAGCCTACCGCCACAAGCATTGCCGCTCCCATAGCACCTACATCCTTCGCTAGTTCTATTGTTTCTACTCTTCGGCCAGTAATATCTGAAAGCATTTGGCTTGTTACATCAGACAGCGATCCCCCACCAACAAATCTTATTACTTTCGAAGTTTTTATTTTTTTATCCTGACATTCAAGCATCCATCTTATATGAAAGCATATGCCTTCTAACACTGCCCTTAACAACTCTCTTTTCTTTGTTTCCAATTTTATGTTGAAAAACATTCCTGCTGCATTTGGATCCTCAAATGGGCACCTGTTTCCGTGTAGCCATGGCGTAAATATTACTCCTCCTGCCCCTGGTTCTACTTTATCGATTTCCTTTGACATATAGTCATATAAGCTCACATATTCGGCTTCTACAGAATGTTCTGCATCAATTTTTTCCAGATATATGTTTATTTCATCTAACACAAGGTGATCCTTCATCCATTCAAAACATTTTCCCGCGGTCTCCATTTCCGCAAAATATGTATATTTTCCGTCCTGAGCGCCAACAATTCCCGCTATCATATCATTTATATCTACTATCTGTTTATCAATAACTGTACCTACCCAGCCTGATGTACCCCAGTAAATATGTGTATCTCCCAATTCTGTTGCCCCAGCGCCTATTCCTATAAGGGTTGCATCTCCTCCACTTCCGTATACGGGAGTTCCTGTTACTAATCCTAACTCCTTTGCAGGTTCCTCTAATAATCCGCCTGCCACTTCTCCACATCCAATTATTCTTGGTAAATGTTCATAATTCACGCCATACATTTTACAGAGTGACTTGTTCCAACAATTCTTACCTTTTCTACTATCATATAAAAAGGTTGCATAGGCTGAATCTGGCGTCATTACAAGTTCACCTGTGAGTCTAGCGATGAAATACTCTTTTACATCAAGCCATTTATAAACTCTTTTATATACCTCAGGCTCATTTTCCTGAACCCATTTATACTTCCACAGAGGGTCTTTCACACTTGTAGATGCTGCATGTGTAATCATCATACTTTTCGCTAACACCATCCAATTTACTCCAGATATTGTCAACCCATATTCCTCTGTTTTTTGCATTTCCTTTTCCGCTCTTTGATCCATATAACTCATCGGTCGGCGTAAAGCTTTTCCATTTTCATCCACTAAAACAAGACCCTGCATCTGAGCGCAGAATGAAATTCCACATATTTCAGAAGGGTCTATCTTAGTTTTCTCTATCAATTTTTTTGTGCAGCTCACCATGGCTCGCCACCATTCATGAGTATCCTGCTCTGCTCCCCCATTTTCCAATATATATAGATTGTAGGTGGCATATTGCCCGTCTATCAGTTCAAGTCCGTTATCCAAAGAAAATAAGCAGCTTTTTAACCCCGTTGTGCCAATATCATATGCAAGTATATACTTCATGACCATTCTCCCCATTTTGTCGCTATATAATCTCTCGCACATTAACTTTCTGAATAAATTATCTCTTAATGCAAAATGTCAGTCAACTATAATTAATAGAAATATTTCCTTACCAAATTTACTATTTCGTCGACTACGAAAAATCGCTATAATATACCTAAATGTTTTTAATTATTTGGAGGTACTTATGGGCAGAAAGTCTATTAGAGATGATAAAAATATATACTTTGAAAGCAGAGAAGCTGCCGGACTAACACGCTCACAAGCTAGTGATTTAATCGGCACTATCAGCGAAAGTCGTTTAGAAAAATTGGAAACTGGAAAAGCCGCAATCTATCCTGAGGATGTTGTTGATATGGCTGCTGCTTATAAAAAGCCTGAGTTATGCAACTACTACTGCACTCATGAATGTAGAATAGGCCAGAAATCTGTTCCCGAAGTAAAAGTTTCATCACTTTCAGAAATTGTTCTTGGTATGCTTTCTGCTTTAAACTCTCTTGATAAGCAAAAAGATCGTCTTATAGAAATTACTGCAGACGGCATTGTTTCTGATGATGAAATACCAGATTTTGTTCACATACAAAAACAGCTTGATCAAATCGACCATACAGTCGAAGCGCTCAAGCTGTGGGTTGCTAATACTATTAATTCTGGAAACCTTAACGCTGATAAGCTAAAAGAATATTCCGAATCCTAAGCCTTTGTAAGTGTTGTTCGATATTTTTATTCTGTGTTTTGCAGGTATCGTGCAACACTTATTTTTTCTATTTTTTCTTAGTGTATACTACAGCTCTTCCAGGTCTTTTCGATTTATGCTGAGGTATCTCAATCTTTCCAGTATAAATCTCAACATCCCATACCTGTCCATTCTCAACAGAATCATGGAACATTTTTCCAAGTCTTGCTCTAATCTGCTCCGGAGACTCATTTGAATTTGAACCACTTGCCATATCATCAATACTTCTAAATGTTGGCAGCTCCCATAAACAAAAATATCCGTCCTGCTCCATAGCATCCTGCTTCAGACAATCCAGTGCAACTATGTAATCAAACTCATCTGTTCCATACTGCTTTTGTAGCTGACTGTATATCATGTTATTTACTGATATACCCTGAATGTCAGCCTGATGCTTAATCTTGTCATACATATCCTGGTTAATAGATAAATTAACTCTTGGCATTTTAACCCTCCCCTATACAAAAAGTGTTGCACAACATTTTATACACCCATTATATATATGTTGCGCAACACTTTCAATTTCTTCTTATTACTAGCTTTTAAATCATCAGCTTTTACTGAATTTTAACAGGTAAAGTACCTCGAGCGTTAGCTCCTCCAAATAAAACATATATAGCCGCTGGAATATTTGGACCATATTGTTTTGTATCTACTCCATATTTTGGAAGTGCTGTGGTACCTTTTGCATTGTAGCAAGCTCTATTGCTAATCTTTGACTTTCTGATGGATATAACACCACAACTTTCTTGTCTGCTGAAATAGGAAATGCCTTTTCATTTTTAACTGAAGTGATTGATTGAAGTGCTATGCTCCACTCGATATCGTGATTAGCTTTACTTCCAACAACACTTTCTGCCAATGCTACTGATGGCTGAATTCTTGAATATTTGCTCAGTACATTTAATGAATCATCATTCATTAATCCATATTTAGCTTTTAACTTAACTATTCTAGAAACTGAATCATTAACTGCATTTATTGATATCTCGCCTGCACTTTTACCGTTCCTACTGGTGTCATTATTGTTACCGCTATCATCATTAATGACATCACAAAAGCAATACTTTTTTTCATTTCCTCCTCCTTTTCTACATCTACTTTTCTAGTAATGTATTTCCCCAAATGGATAATCTCATTTAATTATCCTTATAAAAAATTATACTCAACCAATTTTACAATATCAACAAATCTATTAATATGTCGTTTAATTTAGTGTTGCACAATACTCCCTCATATTGTTATATACTCTTGCGCATCACTTACAAACTCTGAATTTAAAATAAAAGCATCTGATCATTTCAACCAGATGCTTAATCAAATCATTATTTCTTTCTACAGAAAAATCCAAACACATTTCTTACAAATGGACCAGCAAAAAAGATTTGCCAACAAAGTGCCATTGGGAAATTTAAGGCTGTTGTCTGAAGCCAAACTGCAATAATTTCTGAACCTGAATTCTTAAATAAAAGTATAGCTGCAAAACTCATAAGTGGACACATCAAACAAACTGACATTACTGATATTGCAAGTATCATCATAATCATTGGATCCTTGCCTGGAGTAACAAATCTCAATGCTCATTTCTGAGCAAGTTTTCCAACAAATAAAAGCTCTAATACAATAGCTATTGGCCACATGATGACCATCTCCTTAAAGGCTGCAAGGAAAATGTAATTCTTCATTCCTCCAACATTAAGTGCAATGTTATAGCAAATCATTGCATAAACCATGACAAAAGCCATGAATAATGTAAAAATCACTTCTTGAAACTTGTTCTGTGGTAACATACCTATGGTTCTCCTTTCATATAACCACGGAAGACCTAAGGCGTGTTGTTCGTTATCACCAAATGGTGTGCGTTTCCAATTATACCAGCTCTATATCTTCTATAAATCTTTTAACAACAAGGTGATATTATAGCAAAGAAATAATTTTCATGTAAGTTAATATTTTCTTTATTTATCAAATTTGTAAGTGTCGCGCATGACTCATTATTATTTCTTAGGACTCTTGTGCAATACTTACTATTCTTGCTACTTCTTATATCTTCCTGCCGCTACTAGTGGGCTGTATGTATGATGCTCAACAGGTTTTGATTTCTCTTCATCTTTATTTATAGTTGGTTTTAATTCATTAAAAAAAGCTGAGGGTTTATTATTATATTTAAATAT
>JAFYYE010000017.1 GCA_017557715.1 Pseudobutyrivibrio sp. | reverse complement strand
GGTATTGTTTTAAATAAAAAAGTTGGTGATCAGATTAAGAAGGGTGAGCCAATTTGTTATATTCATGCAAATGATATGTCAAAAGTTGCTCATGCTGAATCTATGATTAGAAATGCTACAGTTATATCTGCTGAAAAATGTGACCACATGGATTTGATTATTGATATTGTTGAATAGTATGGATGATTTTACTTTAAATATTAGTATTCCCGCAGATCATATAGATAACATCTTCGGTCAGTTTGATAAAAATATTAAAACTATAGAAAATGGGATGAATGTATCCTTTATTCTTAGAGATGATACAATCAAACTTATTGGAGAGAGGGAAAGAGTAGAGCACGGAAAGATTATTATTGATGAGCTTCTTGCTCTTTCTAAAAAAGGGAATACTATTACAGCACAGGATGTAAATTACGTTATGTCTATTGAAAAAGAAAAAATTGAAAGTCATGATGTTTCTGAGGCACGTGGCGAAATTATTTGTCATACAACCACAGGAAAGCCGGTAGCACCAAAGACACTTGGTCAGAAAAAATATGTTGATGCTATTACAAACAATATGATTGTATTTGGTGTCGGTCCTGCAGGTACAGGTAAGACTTATCTTGCAATGGCAAAGGCTATTACAGCATTTAAAAATGAGGAGGTTTCAAGAATTATTCTTACTCGTCCAGCCATTGAAGCAGGAGAGAAGCTTGGATTCTTGCCAGGCGATTTACAGAGTAAGGTAGATCCTTATCTTAGACCTTTATATGATGCTCTTTACCAGATAATGGGAGCAGAAGCTTTCCAAAGAAATATGGAAAAAGGGCTTATTGAAGTTGCGCCACTTGCTTATATGCGCGGACGTACTTTGGACAATTCTTTTATTATATTAGATGAAGCTCAAAATACTACGCCTGCACAGATGAAGATGTTTCTTACAAGAATTGGTTTTGGCTCTAAAGCAGTTATCACTGGTGACCAGACGCAGAAGGATTTGCCTAATGGAGTGAAGTCTGGTCTTGATGATGCCATGAAGGTTCTTAAGAATATTGATGATATAAAGATATGTACCCTTGATTCTAAAGATGTTGTTAGACATCCTCTTGTACAGAAGATAGTTAATGCTTACGAAACACACGAGAAAAAGCTAGAAAATAAAAACAAAAGGGCAAAATAACAATGAAACACACCAATAGGTTTTCTTCCATAAGACTTGGCTATACCATTGGAATGGCATTGATATTCATTATCGCAAATACGGTATTATGTTTATTGAATGCAGTACTCATTGATAAATTTATTTGCATAATGGCAATTAATGTATGCTTCTTCCTAGTATTTGTTTTACTTTTAATTAGAAAGAGATTAGAAGGAGCCCTTCCAGAGTTTAATTACATTACATACGGTAAAATTACATTTGTAATACTGCTGGCCTGGATTATTACATTTTTATGTGCAATGGTTGCACCGGATTTTTTCGCACCATTTATACTGCTGCCTATTGTGTGCAGTACAGTTTTTGATGATAGTCTTTCAAACGCCATTAGTTTATACATGGTTGTAATCACAGCTATATGTTTGGATTACAATATTTTTATAGTTTTATGTTATGTAACCTTGGTTGTTTTTGGTAATGTTTTTGCTCAACTAATTCGTAAAAAAGAAGGATTGGAAAGGTTATATATTTTAATTCTTATTTTTTCTATTACAACTGTAATATCAATAACATTTTATTATTTCAGTTTTGTTGAGTTATCTTTATCTATTTTGTTCTTTGGGCTAGTGGATGGGTTTGTTGCAAGTGCTGTCACAATTGCAATTGTACCATTGTTCAAATCCTTTGTAGAAAAAGCCCAGACTACAAATTACGAAGAGTTCCTTAATCCAGATTACACATTGGTTCAGGACATCCGTAAATTTTCATTTATAGAATATCAGCATGCTAGTAGAGTATCTATTCTCTCTAGAAAATGTGCCGAGGCTATAAATGCTAATGCGGAGCTTGCTGCATGTGGAGGATTTTATTACCGCCTTGGTAAAATCGAAGGTGAACCAATGATAGATAATGCTATTAAAATAGCAAATGATTATTGTTTTCCAACGGATGTTATTCAGATTCTTGCTGAATATGGTGGTATAATATATCTTCCAAGTTCTAGAGAGTCAGCTATAGTACATATGGTTGATTCTGTTGTTACGAAAGTAGAGCTTTTTGATGCTGATTCAATGAGCAGCACATGGAATCAAAATATGGTTATATATCAGACCATTAATGAATTATCTCAAAAAGGTTTTTATGATAATTCAGGGCTTTCTATGAATCAATTTTTGGTTATTAGAAATATTTTAGCTAACGAGGATATTTTGGCATGACAGTTTTTATTGAAAGCGAATGCGATTTTAAATTTGATTTTGATTATGAAAAGGTAGCTAATGATGTTATCAACACAGCTATCGAGCATTTGAATTTTCCTTTTGAGTCAGAGATAAGTATTACTATTACTGACAACGATGGTATTCAGGCCATCAATAAAGAATTTAGAAACATCGATGCACCTACAGATGTTCTTTCATTCCCAATGATAGATTATCCGGCACCTGGTGTATTTGATGATATAGAAAAGGATGATGATTTATTTAATCCTGAGACAGGAGAAGTAATTCTTGGAGATATAGTTCTTTGTGTTCCACGAATCCTTTCCCAGGCGGAAGAATATGGACATTCTGTTCTTCGAGAGTATGCTTTCCTAATAGCCCATAGTATGCTACATTTATTTGGGTTTGATCATATGACAGAGGCTGATGCAGCTGTCATGGAAGAAAAACAAAGAGAAATATTAGACATTCTAAAAATTTCTCGAGACTAAGAAAAGGAGACACTAATAGTATGAAAAAAAAGTTAGTATCTGCAATGCTCGTTCTTACTATGGGATTATCGTTGATGGCTTGTGGTAAGAAGGAAGAAGAAGCTGCTCTTGATGATGCAGCAACAGTAGAACCACAAGAAGATGTAGAGGCTGTTGACGAGTCTGCTGCTTTTTGGGAGCAGGTTTCTGAAGATGGTAGGGTTCGAAGCTATCTTAACGGTGAATGGGTTGATCCTAAATATGGAAGACAGCGCCCAGTAGCTGTAATGATTGAAAACACAAAGGCTTGCTTACCACAGTATGGTATTGGTAACGCAGGAGTTATTTATGAATGTGTAGTTGAAGGTGGCATTACACGTATGATGGCTATCTTTGATGATTATACAGGTCTTGATCAGATTGGAAACGTTCGAAGCTCTAGACCATATTATGTATACTTTGCTAGTGAGTATGATGCTGTTTATATGCATGCTGGTGGTAATCCTGCTGCATTCGAGCTTATCGATGGAGGGCTTGTCGAAAATCTTAATGCTCTTAAGCTTGAAGGTAAGAAGGGCAGTGCTGCTACTTATAGAACTGGTAAGTCAGAGCACACATTATATACAAACTCTGATGGTATCGGAATAGGTCTTGAAAAGATGGGCTATGACATGACTCTTCCTGAGAATTATGAGCCTCATTTCAAGTTTGCACAGAATGGTAATGCTTTAGAAAATGGTGAGGATTGCCAGGCAATTCAGATGTACTACTATACTAATAAGCCTTATTGGATTTACAACGAGGATGATGGTTTGTACTACAGATATGAGTTCAATCAGAAACAGGTTGACGCTTTATCTGGTGAACAGCTTACAGCTAAGAATATTATTATCGAAGATGTTCAGTGGTGGATTTATCAGGGTTCAGAGTATCTTGGATATCTCTTGTCTTATAACACTGGTACAGGTAAGTACATTACAAATGGTAAGATGATTGATATTGTTTGGTCTAAGGACGCTGATAACGATATTACTCATTATTATGATTTGGCTACAGGCGAGGAAATCCAGTTAAACATTGGTACAACTTGGATTCAGGCTTGCCAGCGTGAGTACACTGGAGAAAATGTATTCTACGCAAATAAAAATGATTTTAGTAAGGCAAAATAATTTTTATGACTACAAGGAACAAACGTAGCGATACCAAATTCCTTATGCAAGGTTCTATCCTTGCAATGGCATCAATAATAAGCCGTATTGTGGGACTCATGTATAGAGTCCCACTTAAGGCTATTATTGGTAAGATGGGTAATGATTATTATGGTACCGCTTATGAAATTTATAACATAATATTGCTTATATCTTCTTACAGCATACCACTTGCAGTATCAAAGCTGGTTTCTGCAAGGATGGCTAAAGGGCACGTCAAGGACGCAAACAAGGTTTTGCACGGCGCCCTTCTTTTTGCGTTTATAACAGGTGGAGCTGCTGCGCTTATCGTTTATTTTGGAGCAGAATTTTTTACTGGAAGTTTGTTAAAGACTCCGCTTGCAGCTATAGCTCTTAAAATACTTGCACCGACATTGTTAGTTGTTGCGATTTTAGGCGTTTTCCGAGGCTTTTTCCAAGGACTTGGTACAATGATACCTAGTGCGATTTCTCAGATTGGAGAGCAAATCGTAAATGCGATAGTCTCTGTCGTTGCTGCAAATTTATTATTTAGTTATGGAAAAAAAGTAGGTGGAGTTCTTGGAAATATAAAAGGATATTCTGCAGCGTATGGTGCCGCAGGAGGTACACTTGGTACATCTACAGGAGCAGCATTTGCTTTAATATTTGTGCTTTTCATCTTTTTTGCTTTCAAAAAAGTGTTTAATAAAATGATTAAAAAGGATAAGCACAGAAATGATGAAAGCTATGGCGAAATAATGTCGGCTTTGGTTTTGACTATAATACCTGTGCTTTTGAGCACAACGGTTTACAATATCAGTTCGATTATTGATCAAGGAATTTATAAGAATTTAGCACTTGCACAAGGGCATGACGCCACATTAATTAGTGAGAGCTGGGGCGTGTTTACAGGACAGTATAAGGTGCTTATAAATGTTCCTCTAGCTATTGCATCTGCCATGGCTGCATCCACTGTACCTAGTCTTACAGCAGCTTTTAATTCTGGCGACGGGGAATTAGTAAAGAAGCAGATAAATATGGCTAATCGTTTTGTTATGGTTATAGCGTTCCCTTGCTGTGTTGGCATGATGGTATTGGCATCACCTATTATGACTCTTTTATTTAATGACCCAGATAAATCATCTGGTTTAATGCTTATGATTGGTGGTTGTTCAATAATTTTTTATTCCCTATCTACTTTGTCAAATGGTATTCTTCAGGGAATAGATAAGATGACAATTCCTGTTAAGAATGCTTTGATAGCTCTTATAGCACATGTGGTATTTTTATTTTTATTGATGGGTGTATTTGACCTTCATATTTATGCCGTTATACTTGCCAATGCTTTTTATGCATTATTAATGTGTTTCCTCAATCAAGCTGCGGTTTTAAAGTATTCTGGAGCAAGTATTGATGTAAAAAAAGTATTTCTTGCACCTCTTGAGTCTAGCGCGCTCATGGGTGTGGTAGTGTATTTAATATATCGTCTTTTAGATAGTATTGTTATGTTACATGCTTCTGAATACATGGCAAATTTTGTAGCTTGTATTGTATCCATTGTGACGGGTGTCATAGTCTACTTTGTTTCTATGCTTTTGTTTAAGGGTATAGACGAAGAGACTTTAATGAAGTTTCCAGGTGGAGCAAAGCTATGTAATATTGCATATAGCTTACACTTGCTGAGGTAATTTTATGGATAGTAATAAAAAAGTTTATGATGTTTGTATAGTTGGTGGTGGATTCTCAGGACTTGTTCTTGCAATTAAGCTTGCAAGAGCAGGTCTTTTGGTCTGTATAGCCGAACTTAACAGAATGGTTGGTAGACGTATTCTTTCCACCGGAAACGGTCGTTGCAACTTTACGAATAGCCGCATGGGAAATGAATACTATTATAGTGAGACAGAGCTTTCTTTTATTGAAGATAGACATGGCGACCTGATTGATTTTTTGCGTGAGTTAGGGATTCTCGAAAGAGAGTTTGATGGATATTTTTATCCGATTACTAATCAGGCAAAAACTGTTAGAGATGCGTTGGAAAATGAAATTAACGCTTTAGGCATTGAGGTGTTGCTTGATAACAGAGTGACTGATATTTCTAAGGGTGAAATCTTTACGGTTACTACTCATCGAACTGAGATATTAGCAAAGAAGGTATGTGTTGCATCGGGTGGTTTATCAGCGGCAACACTTGGCTCTTCAAAGTTTGGATATAAAATGGCCTCAAAGTTCAACATGAAGGTTACAAAGTTGGCACCAGCTCTTGTTGGTTTGGTTTCAAAAGATATTAGTCTAAAGGAATTAGCTGGTGTTAGAGCGCTTGGAAAGGTCTCATATAATTCAGCTTCCTGTGAAGGTGAAATCCAGTTTAATAAAGATGGTATTTCAGGTTATCCAGTAATGTGCATCAGTAGATTTATAGGATTTGATGAGCTTGATAAAAAGCTTTCTGATATTTCTATTGATTTTATATATTTCATGGATGAAGAAGAACTAAAGCAGGAGCTGATTAAAAGATTTAAGCATAATGAAAATGCTACTATTTTAGCCGCTTTAAATGGTCTATCAAATGAAAAAGTAATTCAAACTGTTGTTAGCTATGCAAGAATATATGCTGATACATTGGTATCAAAGCTTGATAACGAAGATATAGATAACCTTGTTTATTATTTTAAGCATTTTTCTGTTGAAATTACTGGCACTAAAGGTTTTGATAATTCACAGGTTACAGCTGGAGGCGTTGCGCTTTCAGGAATTAATTTAAATACTATGGAATCAAATGAATGTCCTGGTTTATTCTTCACTGGAGAAGTTCTTGATGTAGATGGTATTTGTGGTGGGTATAATCTTACATGGGCCTATTTTTCGGCTACAAAGGCAGCAGAGGCCATTATACAAGAGGTGTAAATGATAAAAATTGATCAGCTGAAGCTTGATATTTCAGCAAAGGATAATCAAATAAAAAATGCAATTGTTAAGAAGCTCAGAATCGACGCTAGTGCAATAAAAAGCTACAAGATTTTAAAGCGTTCTATTGATGCGCGCAAAAAGCCTGATTTGTATTTTGTATATTCAGTTGTTGTAGACTTAGATAATTCATTAGAGGCAAAAATATTAAAGAAGTTTACTAAGGATAATAACGTAAATACGTATAAACCTAAGACATACATCTTGCCATCTTTAAACAAATCAAAAGGCAGACCAGTTGTTGTTGGCGCTGGACCTGCTGGTTTATTTGCAGCGTATGTTTTTGCTCTTAATAATATGTCTCCTATTGTATTTGAAAGAGGAAAAAAGGTTGATGATAGAACTGAGGATATTTTAAAGTTTTGGGAGACTGGTGTATTAAACACTGCTTCTAATGTTCAGTTTGGTGAGGGTGGCGCAGGCACTTTCTCTGATGGAAAGCTTAACACACTTGTCAATGACAAGCTTGGAAGAAATCAGTTTGTACTTGAGACTTTTGTAAAATTTGGCGCGCCTTCAAATATTCTATACGATAATAAGCCTCATATTGGAACTGATATTTTAAAGCAAGTAATTGCTAATATGCGTAATCAAATAATAAACCTGGGTGGAGAGTTTCATTTCGATTCTCAGGTTGAGAATTTTATTATTGAAAATGGTTCCATAAAAGGGGTCATTTCAAAAGATGTGAGCTATTACAGTGATGCGGTTGTTCTTGCTATTGGACACAGCGCCAGAGATACATTCGAGACATTATATAAAATGGGCTTTGATATGGAGGCCAAGGATTTTGCGGTTGGTTTTAGAATCGAACATCCTCAGTCTATGATTTCAGAGGTTATGTATGGTTCTCAGTTTGATAAATTAGAGCCTGCTCCATATAAGCTTGCTCATAATCTTGAAAATGGCAGAGGAGTATATTCTTTTTGTATGTGTCCAGGTGGATTTGTTGTTAACTCATCATCAGAAGAGAACCGACTTGTTGTTAACGGTATGAGTTATTCAAAACGTGATAGTAAAAATGCAAATAGTGCTATCGTTGTTTCTGTAGGTGCTAAAGAATTTGATAAATCAAATCCTCTTTCTGGTATAGAATTCCAGCGATTCATTGAGTCTAAAGCATTTTCAATTACTGATGGTAAAATTCCACAACAATTATTTGGAGATTTTAAAGAGAATAAATTATCAATGTCTTATGGCGATTTTTCTTCTGAGACAAAGGGTAAGACAGCCTTCGGGCTTCTTTCTGAGATATTTTCTCAGGAAATTAATCAATCTATTATTGACGCCATGGGGCATTTTGGTACTAAAATAAAGGGATTCGATAGATATGACGCAATTCTGTCTGGCGTAGAGAGTAGAACATCTTCACCAGTTAGAATTAACAGAGATGAACAGTTCCAGTCCAATATAAGAGGACTATATCCTTGTGGTGAGGGAGCTGGATTTGCAGGCGGAATTACTTCTGCAGCGATGGATGGATTGAAGGTTGCTGAAGCGGTAATAGCAAATCAAAATATTAAAGAATAGGTGGGAATAATTGTGGCAGAATACACTCCAATGATGCAGGAGTATCTTAAAACAAAAGCTGAATATGAAGACTGTATTTTATTTTACAGATTAGGTGATTTCTATGAGATGTTTTTTGAAGATGCAAAGACAGCTTCAAGAGAATTAGAACTCACTCTTACAGGAAAATCCTGTGGTATGGAAGAAAGGGCGCCTATGTGTGGTGTACCTTTTCATGCTGCAGATTCATATATAAATAGATTGGTGGCACGTGGTTATAAAGTTGCCATATGTGAACAGGTTGAAGACCCTAAAGAAGCAAAAGGTCTTGTTAAAAGAGAGGTTATTAGGGTTGTTACTCCTGGTACTAATATTGACCAAATGGCTCTTGATGAAGGCAGTAATAATTATATTATGTCTATTTTTTATAATCGAGGCATATTTGGTGTTAGTTCCTGTGATATTTCCACTGCCGACTTTTATCTCACAGAGGTTGATGGCGTTCGTAAATTAATTGATGAGATTTTTAGATTTAATCCGGCAGAGATACTTTATTCAAAATCTATTTTTGAGTCAGGGATTGATATTACTGAGATATCTCAGAAAATTGAAAGTGCATTATCACAGCTTGATGAATCATTCTATGATGATACTCTTTCGACCAGAGAGCTTCTTAGTCATTTCCATGCCCATTCTTTAGAAGGCCTTGGCTTAATAGATTTTTCATATGGTAGGGTTGCAGCTGGTGCACTTCTTAGCTATCTTAAAGAAACTCAGAAGACTGAGCTTGCACATCTTACTCATATTACGCCATATACAGATGGCAAATACATGCTTCTTGATAATTCTACAAGAAGAAATCTCGAGCTTACTGAGACTATGCGAGATAAGCAAAAGAGAGGTTCATTGCTTTGGGTTTTAGATAAAACTAAAACTGCCATGGGTGCAAGACAGCTTAAAAGTTTTATAGAACAACCACTTGTCTCTGTTGATGAAATAATAAAAAGACAGGATGCCATTCAGGAGATAAACGAATCTCTTATTGATCGTGAAGAGCTTAGGGAATATTTATCTTCGGTTTATGATTTAGAGCGTCTTATTACAAAAATTACATATCAGAGTGCAAATCCACGTGACTTAATTGCCTTCAAGCAATCTATTGGAATGCTTACTCCAATCAAAACCTTGCTTAGTAGTTTTCATTCCCATCTATTAAATGATACCAATGAAAATATTGATGCTATGAAGGATTTGTATCAGTTGATTGATTCTGCTATCGATGATGAGCCACCAATTTCTTCGAGAGATGGAGATATAATCAAGGCTGGTTTTAATGAGGAAATTGACAGACTTCGTGCTGCTAAGGTTGATGGAAAGCAGTGGCTTGCTGAGTTGGAGGCCAAAGAACGAGATAAGACTGGCATTAAGAATCTTAAGATTAAGTATAATAAGGTTTTTGGTTTTTATCTTGAGGTTACTAATTCTTACAAAGATTTAGTGCCTGATTATTACGTTAGAAAGCAGACTTTGGCAAATGCCGAGCGTTTCTATACTCCAGAATTAAAAGAGCTTGAAGACAGCATTTTAGGTGCGGAAGACAGGTTAAATACTTTGGAATATGAGTATTTTAAATCAGTTAGAGATTCTATTGCAGCCGCTGTTGATAGAATTCAGATTACTGCTAAAGCAAT
>JAFYYE010000165.1 GCA_017557715.1 Pseudobutyrivibrio sp. | reverse complement strand
TGATGACGATGACGATGATAAGTCATCGAATACAAATGCTAGACAGTACATCGCTCAGTTGGTTTATTACTATTTCAAAGTAGATGAGGATACTGGCGAAAAATTCTGGTCAGAGATGCATTCTACAACGGCAGTGACATTAAATCCAGGTGATGCCTATGCATTTGCAAGACCAAAGCCTTTTAACAAATACGATCATTTCTTTATCGAGGTTGTTTTGACTGATGACGGAGAAGCTACAGTTCGAAATGACAGAGGAAATGCTTTGGATTATGCCTACGGATTTGAATTAGCGGGCAGTACCTATAGAGATAGTGGGATTCATACAGTTCAGGCATTGTTCTATGTAAATGAAAATGATGGCAAGAGAGCAGTGGGACTTTCAACTGTACCAGTAAAAGAGGAAGAAAGTCAGTATACAAACGATATGGGGTTAGAACGTACAGGATACGTGGATGGAAGCACACTTGTCTTTGATCCACCTAGGGTAGACGGAAAGGATGTACATTATATTTTAATTTTTAGATAAGGGGTATTTATGAAAAAGAAATTGCTGGTTTTAATGACAGTGCTGGTTTTGATATTAGGGCTGGTGCCAAGCAAAATTTCATACGCAGCCTCAGATGGAACAATAATTATTGAAGGGCTAGAGGTGCATGATGTGGTGGAGGTGTACCGTATCTGCAACTACATGGAAGATGAAGACAAATATGTGTGGGCTTCAGCTGTAACCACATGGATGACTATCAGGCAGACAGGTAGACATTATGCAGATTTAACTACTGCACAATTCTTAAATATGTCTGCAGCCGACTCAAAAGAATTTTGTGAGCTGTTGCTTGATGGATTGAAAAATACATCCACTGGCGTAGCAAATCTTCAGGGTAGTTCCTTTGTTTATGAAGTAGGTGGAGGTAATACTGTTACTACAGCACCTGGATATTATGTTGTTCTTCCAAAGGGAAGCACTAGAGTGTATAGCCTAAAGTGGCTAACACTTGCTCCCGGAGAGGAAAAGACTATCACCTACACTGAGAATGATTACAGTGCGCCAAGCATATCATCATCCATAGTGAATATGACAGCCAACAGAGGCTCAGTGGCAGATGCACCATTGGCTGAGCTTGATGACACACTTAGAATCACTTCACAGGTGGTAATGCCTACATACACAAATATGTATTCTGCTGGCAAGAGGTTGATGAACCTTGTATACGTTATTCCAAAGGGAATGGAATACGTGGCCAATTCCTTTACCATTTCCGCTGGAGGGGATATAGATGAAGGAGCATTTGGTGAAGGGGCTTTTTCACTAATGGTCTTTAGTGGAGCTACTTTATATAAGGACAATGATGATAACCTAATGTTCTTTGGAAAGGATGATTATTTCTATGATATTTCTGGAAATAATCTTGTTGGCCCAAGTGGAACAGAGGAACTGGCGCTGGAGACGTTTAATTCTATCCATGGCACAGCCTATGAATATGAACAGCAGACTTATAGCACTGTAGGTGGCGAAGCCAGTGTTGTGGAAACTGAAGAAAAGAAGAATCTTGCTGAGGAAGTAAAACGGCTGGATTCTAATGGAGAAGAGGAAGTGGCGCCTGAGGTGGTCACGCCAGAAGGAACTCAAGAGGGAGATTCCCAGGAAGACACGCAGGTGGAGGCCATAGGAACAGAAGAGGTGGACACCTCTAATATTCTTTACAGAAATAAGAATGTTTCTATTCTTGTGGTGGCTCTTGATACATCTGTAGATTTAACCACTGTGGAGACAACACTTGATGTAACGAAGAATAAATACAGTACTGATAAGGGCTGGTACGATGTGCTTACATCACTGTCTTATTCGGTAAGTTCACTTGATTCCAATAAGATTAGTAATGTTTCTGCAGCAGCAAGAGCTGGCTCATACGGAATAAGAGTTACATCCTGCATGGGATATGCGGATTCTTATTTAAAGACAGAAGAGGAGATACTTGCAACTGCACCGAGAATGCTAGATGACAGATTCATTATATATCGCAAGATGAATACCATATCAGGAGATATTAATGAAGCTGTTACACAAATTTCAAATGAAGATAAAGACAAAGTGCAGCTGATTTATGATAGCGATTTAAATGTAACCACTGTATATAAAGAATATGCCACATTGAACGTGGATCAGGAAGGAACCACTGCTTTAGGCGGCATTGAAACAGGAGAATATCTTGTTGTACAGGTTGACCATGTGCCAGGATATGCACTTAGTGAAGAATCCATTCTTATAGAGGCACAGGACTGGAGAGATGACAATTACATGAAAGGAAATTGCGTTTTCAATATCGTGTGGTTGGATTTCAAGACAGTTTACCTGCCGGCAACGGGAGAAGATGGTATGAATAATGCCTATACGACGGGAATTTTGATTTGTTCATTTGCATTTTTAGTTATGGCTCAAATAATAAATAAAAAGAAATTCTTTATTTGTAACTAGTTTGTAACTAGGGAAAGTATAGTATATGGCTATAAAAGATTTTTGTCCCTATTTGGGCAAAACTTGTATACGTCAAATAAAGGAGGAAATCATCATGAAAGGAAGAGGAAAGCGATTAGCTACATTAATAACTCTGGTGATGCTAGTGCTTAGTTCTGTTATGGTGGTAAGTGCGGACAGCAATACTACTTTAATTCAGAGAAGTACAAGTGTAAGCAATCAGGCGCTTGACCATACTAAGGTATCAGTGGCTGCTGATACAACAGATACTGCGTCTTTTAGTCTTACAGTTAAGCGTGCGGATGACTCGTTTGATATTTATAATTTGGTAAATATCACACCTGTTAAGACCACTGGCAATATCACATCCTTGACAATAACCTGGGAAACACCAGTAGCTCAGTTTATTTCAAGACATGATGTTTTCAGCAAAGATGCAACTTATATGAGTCCAGAAACTCTTGGAGCATATACAGTTGATCAGACTCTTTCAGAGGAAGCTCGTGCAGAAGCTGAGGCAGCAGCAAAGGCTGAAACAGAGAAGAAGCTTATTGACCTGGTTAAGGCAATGAAGGAAGAGTATGATTCAGCAACTGATAAGGCTGCAACAACAATTGGACAGCTTAACAAAGTTGCATCTCTTTCAGCAAACACAGTTTATTCTAATTCGACAATTAACTATGCCAAATTAGGAAGCGGCGATAACCTTAACTCAATCGGTGATGTCGTTATTAAAGGTGATGGAGTTACAACTTCTGAGGAAACAGAAGAGTCATCATGGAACTTTACATATGATATCTCTAATATTCCATTTGGCCTTTACTTTATAAATGCATCTAATCCTATTAGATCTGCAGCAGGCGGATATCAGCCGGTAGTTGTTGATTTAATTCCTGAGCAGACAGGTCCTTCAGGAAACTGGTATATCGACAATACAAAGACTGCAACACTTAAGAATGAAGGCATAGGCATTGATAAGACTATCAATGATGGTAAATATGATATCGTTCGCCAGGGCGAGCTGGTCGGATTCGACGTTGTACTTGATGTTCCTCTTTATAATAAAACAAATGGTAAATTTGATTTCACAAAGTTTAACGCAATAGATGACATGAGCCAGGGCTTTACTCTTATTGCTACATCTGCAACTTTGAAATATCAGGATGCAGCTGGTAATATCTTCCATCCAATTGCAACAATGAATGGTGATGGATATGGTAATAAGATTGTAAACGACTCAAATGGAACATATACAGCAAAACTTATTGGATACAGCTATCCTGTTTATTATTCAGACGATGAAACACAGAAGGCTTACTTCTATGTTTCAGAAGTTTCATCTGGAAACATTACAGTTTGGACAAATAATAATGGTGAATTAACATCGTATCCAATGTCTAAGAATAAGACAAACGGAACTTATGTATTCTCAGTTAATGAATTAAATGCTATTAATGACAACCTTGGAACAGATAGAAAAATTCCTTCTACATATATGACAGCTTCAAATGCTTCTAAGTTTGTTTTGGCAGAGAATACAAAGTCTCTTATATCTGTAAACTTCAATTATGAGAAGCTTATGAGTGAGAGCGTTTATGAGGATACTACTCAGTCTCAGGGCGACCAGACTCAGGCAGCAGCATTTACAATACCAAACAAGATTATTATTCACTATGAAACATTAGTAAATGATACATTCCATCTTGGAACAGATGACAATACTAACATTGTAAAACTCTATTACATTGAGGATTCAACTGGAACAGTTGGTACAAGTGAATCTGAGGTAGTAGCTTGGACATACGGTGCAAACATCGTAAAGGTTGATGGTGAAACTTATGATGATTATTTAGCTCTTTCAGCAGAGGAAAAGGCTACAGCAACAAGCCCTTACCTTGAAGGTGCAGTATTTGATATGTATAGATATGACATCACATACTGTGGTGGCGCTACAAATAATAATCAGTCAGTTGAACCTGCACAGGGTTCTTATAGTAGCTTCTATTTCTACGATGATGTGGATTACCCACAGGTAGATGAGTCTGAGGCAAACCTTCAGACTAGATATGCAAATGCTAAGACATCATACGTTATGGATACATTCTTTAATGCATTCAAGTATGAGTTTACACAGAAGAGAGGAATTACTGATGCTCAGGTTATCGGAGCAGAACTTCAGCCAGCAGCAACTAATTTCCCTAACTATCTTACAGCTGATACATTTACAAATAAGTACAATTTCTCAGCACTTTATGAAAGTGGCAACATGAAGGATATCCATGATAACTATAATGGAAATATTCTTCTTGATTACATTAGCCCTAAGGTGAAGACAGATAATGTAAATGGCTTATCATACGACAAAGATTCTGATTTCGAAGAAGGATTTGTTCAGTATGTACCTAGATGGGTAGACAGCTGTGCAGCACATAACGGTGGACACTGGCACCTTGATGCATACGCATTATATTGGGCAGATACAGTTTCAGAAGCTACTGATACTGGTGTAACACTTACAGGTCTTGATCCTAACAAGTATCTCTTAGTTGAGAAGACTCCTCCTGCAGGTGGATACAACAAGCTTAATACAGCTATTTACTTTGAAGTAAATCCAATTAGCAATGAGACATATATTGAGAGAAACAACTCTTATGCAGGATTCTTATCAGACGAATACGTAGATGATGAAGGTAATTCTGTAATAGATGATAATTCAGATGGTATTTACCACTTCGTAGTAAAGAACTTTACAGGACTTACACTTCCAAGTACTGGTGGTATGGGTACATTGTTATTCACATTAATAGGTATAATTGTTATGGCTACAGTTATAACATTTGTTATTGGAAGAAATCGCAAATTAAAGAAGAGTACTGCTTCATTTATGGCGATCGCTTTAATGGTAGCATCATTATTCAGCGGCTCTTTCATTAAGGCTGACGCAGCTACAACAATTAGCTTAGGACAGACAGGTGCCGGAACAGC
>JAFYYE010000164.1 GCA_017557715.1 Pseudobutyrivibrio sp. | reverse complement strand
TTTTTAAGATGGAAAATACAATCCTTATGGGCCTGGGAACTGCGGCATGTTGTGCCTACTATATAAATTTAAAGTTCCATTATATTAATGATGTTATGGTCATAATGCTTGCATTTTTAATTGCTCTTTTAGCTGTTTATGTCTTTGCATATCCTAAGTACCATGCACATCAGATAATGGCCGCGTTCTTTGGTCTCTTTTATGTTGGAGTGATGCTCTCGTTCCTTTATCAGACAAGAATGCTTCCAATGGGACAGTTTATTGTATGGCTTATTTTCCTATGTTCATGGGGATGTGACACTTGTGCATATTGTGTTGGCGTTTTGTTTGGTAAGCACAAAATGTCTCCAATTTTATCGCCTAAGAAATCAGTGGAAGGAGCTATTGGTGGTGTAGTAGGATCGATGCTTCTTACAGCTCTTTATTGCGTGATTATTTCAAAAGTATTTGCTATTGAAGGGTTCGCAATTTTACCACTTGTATGCATCTCAGGCGTTGGTGCTCTTATTTCCATGGTTGGAGATTTGGCAGCTTCTGCAATCAAACGTAATTTTGATATTAAGGACTATGGAAAACTTATTCCTGGTCACGGCGGTGTGTTAGATAGATTTGATAGTGTTATTATCACTGCGCCATTAGTTATTTTTTAGCTTATTATATTTTTATCTAGAGGTGTAAAAAATGGCAAAGAATATTTCAATTCTTGGTTCTACAGGTTCAATTGGCACACAGACATTAGATATAGTTTCACAAAATCCTGATGATTTAAATGTGGTAGCTATGTCTTGTGGAAGCAATTTGGATCTTTTTGAAAAGCAGATTAGAATATATAGTCCAAAGCTTGTTTCTGTTGGTACAGAAGAATTAGCAAAGGATTTAAAGACTAGATTATCAGATATTGAGATTGATATTCATTATGGTATGGAAGGCCTTATTGCAGTTGCGACTGCTGATGAAGCAGATACTGTAGTTACTGCAGTTGTAGGTATGGTGGGAGTTCAGCCAACAATAGCTGCAATAAATGCTGGAAAAGACATTGCTCTTGCAAATAAAGAGACTCTTGTTACAGCAGGACATATCATTATGCCGCTTGCAAAGGAGAATGGTGTTTCAATTCTTCCAGTTGATAGTGAGCATAGTGCAATATTCCAGTCGTTAAATGGTGAGCGTCATAATAAGATTTCAAAAATCTTACTTACTGCATCTGGAGGACCTTTCAGAGGTCGTTCTTTAGATGATTTAGAAAATGTTACATTGGAGGATGCATTAAAGCATCCTAATTGGTCAATGGGTGCTAAAATCACTATTGATTCAGCAACAATGATTAATAAAGGTCTTGAGGTTATGGAGGCAAAATGGCTCTTTGGTGTAAACCTTAATCAGGTTCAGGTTGTTGTACACCCTCAAAGTATTCTTCATTCTGCTGTAGAGTTTATGGATGGAGCTGTAATTGGTCAGATGGGTACTCCAGATATGAGATTACCAATCCTTTATGCATTGTTCTATCCCAATCGTAAGACTTTATATTCTGAGCCTTTAGATTTGTTTAAAGTAGGTACACTTACATTTGAAAAGCCTGATATGGAGACTTTCTATGGTCTTGCTTTAGCATATGATGCAATGGATGCAGGTGGAAATGTTCCTACTGTATTTAATGCAGCTAACGAAAGAGCTGTAGCTATGTTCTTAAAGAACAAGATTAAATTCCTTCAGATTCCAGAAATTGTTTCTGAGGCTATGATAAATGTAGACTTTATTGAAAATCCATCAATTGAACAGGTGCTTGAGACAGAACAGATGACTTATGATTTCATAGAGAGCAGGTGGTAAATATTTTTAAGATAATACTTGCAATATTAATATTTAGTTTCATAATAATTTTTCACGAATTAGGACATTTTTTATTCGCTAAGAAATGTGGTGTAAAGGTTAACGAATTCACGTTAGGTCTTGGACCAACACTATTGTCTTGGGGCAAGGGCGAGACTAAGTATTGTCTCAAGGCTCTTCCATTTGGCGGAAGCTGTGTGATGGAAGGTGAGGATGAGGAAAGTGATAGTGACAGAGCTTTCAGCAAGAAAAATAAATGGGAGAGATTCCAAATTGTATTTGGTGGTCCGCTGTTTAATTTTATTTTAGCTTACATACTTGCTGTTGTTTATATTTCTGCCATCGGTGTAAACGATACTACGATTTCTGATGTTATGCCAGGATATGCAGCTGAGGAAGCCGGTATTGAAGCTGGAGATAGAATCGTAAGCTTAAATGGATATAAAGTTCATTTCTACAATGAGATTAGCATTTATACATTTCTTCATGCTAATGATGATTCCATCAAGGTGGTCTATGAACGTGATGGGGAAAAGTACACCACTACAATAGTACCAAAGTATTCTGAAGAAGCTGGACGTAAGCTTATTGGTATTCAAAAAGCTAATGAGTATGTTAAGGTTTCGCCTGTTGGGGTATTGCAGTATGCAGTATATGAGATGAAATATCAGATTTATGTGACTGTATCTAGTTTAAAGATGTTATTTACAGGTCAGATTTCAGTAAATGAAGTTTCCGGTCCTGTCGGAGTTGTCACTACGATTTCTGATGTATATGATCAATCGGTTAGTAGTGGCATATTCTATGTATTTATTAACATGCTTTCAATTGCCATACTTCTTTCAGCTAACCTTGGTGTCATGAACTTACTCCCATTCCCAGCGTTGGATGGTGGACGTATTCTTCTGATTATCATCGAGGCGATTAGAGGTAAAAAGATGAAACCAGAAATAGAGAATGGAATTAATCTTGTTGGTTTCGCGCTTTTGATGTTGTTGATGATAGTAGTAATGTACAATGATATATTAAAACTTATGTAGGTGACAATTTATGAATACAAAAGAAGTTAAGATAGGTAATCGTGTAATAGGTGGAGGTAATCCAATCCTTATTCAGTCTATGTGCAATACAAAGACTCAGGATGTAGCTGCTACAGTTGCTCAGATTCATGAGCTTGAGAAGGCAGGCTGTGACATTATCAGAGTTGCCTGCCCTGATATGGAGGCAGCAAAGGCTATTGGAGAAATTAAAAAACAGATTAACATTCCGCTTGTTGCAGATATTCATTTTGATTATAGACTTGCAATTGCAGCTATTGAAAATGGAGCAGATAAGATTCGTATCAATCCTGGAAATATCGGAAGTACAGATAGAATAAAGGCTGTTGTAGATGCTGCAAAGGCAAAAAATATTCCTATTCGTGTAGGTGTTAATTCCGGTTCTCTCGAAAAAGAATTAGTAGAAAAATATGGCGGCGTAACGGCTGAAGGACTTGTTGAGTCTGCTCTTGATAAAGTAAAAATTATCGAGGATCTTGGATATGATAACCTTGTTATTAGTATCAAGTCTTCCAATGTTATGATGTGTGTAAAGGCTCATGAGCTTATTGCCGATAAGACAAATCATCCTCTTCATGTTGGAATTACTGAGGCGGGTACACTTACAGCTGGAAATATTAAGAGTGCTGCAGGTCTTGCTATGATTCTTTCTCAGGGAATTGGTGATACTATTAGAGTTTCTCTTACAGGAGCTCCTGTAGAAGAGATTAAGTCGGCAAAACTTATTCTTCGTACATTGGGACTTAGACAGGGTGGAATCGAAGTTGTTTCCTGCCCAACCTGCGGACGTACTCAGATTGATTTGATTGGTCTTGCAAACAAGGTTGAGAATATGGTTGAAGAGTTCTCTGACCTTAACATTAAAGTCGCAGTTATGGGTTGTGTTGTAAATGGTCCTGGCGAAGCTAAAGAAGCAGATCTTGGTGTAGCAGGTGGCATCGGCGAAGGCTTGCTCATTAAGCATGGCGAAATCGTACGTAAGCTCCCAGAAGATCAGCTTCTCGCTGCGTTACGCGAAGAACTCGTAAACTGGCCACGTAAATAAAAAAATACAAAGAATTATTCTTTTACGTAAAATATTTATATGAGCTGGTAACTAACAAGCTCTTAGATTTCTCAAGCGAATCGTGTTAGATGAGCGGAGAAATACTAAGGCTTGTTAGCGTAACCAGCGGACTATAGTTTCGGAGAATTAGTTATGGATCAAATGGGATTTTATGAAGTATTCCCAAATATGAATGCTGAGAGTGACCTTTCAACTGCCCTTAGTGATGCCACAGTCACTAAGGTCAGCACAGGTCGCTCAAAAGATGATATTCGTATATACGTTACTTTTAATACACTTATTCCTAAGCGCCGTATTTGGCACTTGGAAAAATCAATAAAGAAGCAATTCTTTCCTAATAACGGAGTTTCCATTAGAATTTTGGAAGATTTTGATTTATCAAGTCAGTACACTCCAAAGAATTTAATTTCATCTTATAATGACAGTATTTTAGAAGAGCTAGAAGCAAGAAGTGCTCTTCTTTTTAACATATATAAAAAAGCGGATTTGGATATTACCGAAGAAGGAAATATCAAAGTTACTATCGAGGATACAGTTGTAGCGAGAGAGAAGGAGCATGAATTATTTGATGCTCTTCATTCTATTCTTTGTAATCGTTGTCACATGGATGGCTCTATTGTTTTTGATTATAAAGAGCCTGTAAAGAGTAAGTATCTTGAAAATGCCAAGCTTGAAATTGAAAACAAAATTGCAGCTATAAATGCCAGAACATTTGCTGCAGAGGATAAAGAAAAAGAAGAGAAGAAAGAACAGGTTGAAAAGACCGAGAAAAACTCTGATAAAAAAGCTACAAAGGCTGCCACTAAAACGACAGAAGCAGTTGAGCCAGAAAAGAAATTTATTCGTCCACTTACTAAGTCTGATGATCCTGATATTATCATGGGGTCAGAAATTGCTGAGAACGCTACTCCTATGGAAGAAATCAATGGCGAGCTTTTAGGTTCAATTGTTATCAGAGGACAGCTTACAGCTCTTGAGTTTAGAGAGACTAAGAAGGGTGGATATTTTGGAACTGGTTCTATGACAGATTTTACAGATTCCATTTCTGTAAAATTCTGGTTTAGCGATGCTGAGCAGGGTAGAGAGCTTGAGTCGAAGCTTAAAATCGGCGGATTCTATAAGGTTCAGGGAAAGCTGGATGAAGATACTTTTTCTAAAGAACTTACAGTTGGTCGAATTACATGTATCCAAAAAATTAAGGATTTCAGAGTTGTTCGTCAGGATAATGCAGTTGAAAAGCGTGTTGAGCTTCATTGCCATACAAAGATGTCAGAGTTTGATGGTGTGTCTGAAATCACATCAATCATTTCTCGTGCAAAGGATTGGGGGCATAAGGCACTTGCAATCACTGACCATGGTGTTGTTCAGGCATTTTGTGATGCAGATCATATGAAAGGCCTTGGTGATTTTAAGGTTATTTATGGATGTGAGATTTATCTTGTAGATGACACAAAGCGCCCAGTTGTAAATGACAAGGGACAGTCTTTGCACGATGATTTTGTAGTTTTTGATATAGAGACGACTGGTTTCAATCCTAAGACTTGTAAAATTATCGAGATTGGTGCTGTAAAATTTAAGGATGGTCAGATTGTTGACCATTTTTCAGAATTTATAAATCCTCAGATTCCAATTCCTTATAAAATTACAGAGTTAACATCTATAACAGATGATATGGTTATAGATGCACCTACTATAGATGTAATTTTGCCTAAATTTATGGAATTTTGCCAAGGCTCTGTTCTTGTAGCCCATAACGCAGGATTTGATACCAGTTTTATTAGGTACAATTGCAAGCAGCTTGGCTTAGAATACAACTACACACATGTAGATACTGTTGAGGTCGCTCGTTACCTTCACCCTAATAATTCAAGGTTTAATCTTGATGCTGTTTGTAAGCTGGAGAATGTTGTAAATGAGCATCATCACAGAGCTGTTGCGGATGCAGAAGTCACAGCTAAGATTTTTGAAAAATTTATAACAAAACTTGAAAAAGAGGACATTCATAATCTCACTAGCTTAAATGAAAAAGCGAAGCCATCTGCAGAACAAATTAAGAAGATGAAGGCTCATCATTGTATTGTTCTTGCTAAAAATGATTTGGGCCGTATCAATCTTTATAGACTTGTTTCAGAATCTCATTTACAGTACTTTAGTCGATATCCACGAGTTCCAAAGACTCTTCTTGCTGAGTTACGCGAAGGCTTAATTATAGGTTCAGCCTGTGAGGCAGGAGAGCTATATGATGCTATAGTGGATGAAAGAGATGATTCGGAAATTGCCAGAATTGCAAGTTTCTATGATTATCTTGAAATTCAGCCAGTGGGCAATAATGAATTTATGATTCGTTCAGATAAGCCTAAGTATGAAAGATTTAATTCCGTAAAAGATTTGCAGGAGATTAATAAGCAGATTGTTGCTCTGGGGCAAGAGTTTAAAAAGCCAGTAGTTGCTACTTGCGATGTTCATTTCCTCGACCCTCAGGACGAGGTTTATAGACGAATCATCATGGCTAACAAGGGCTTTGATGATGCAGATCAGCAGGCACCACTTTATTTACATTCCACAGATGAAATGCTGGAGGAATTTTCATATTTAGGTCTTGCTAAGGCTCATGAAGTTGTAATTGAGAATACTAATAAGATTGCAGATATGTGTGAGTATATTCATCCGGTTCGTCCAGATAAATGTCCACCAGTTATTGAGCATTCGGAAGAGGACTTGCGACGTATTTGCGAGACAAGAGCTCACGAGGTTTACGGACCTGAGCTTCCAGAAATAGTTTCAGCTAGACTTGAACGCGAGCTTAATTCAATCATTGGTAACGGATATTCCGTTATGTACATTATCGCTCAAAAGCTTGTTTGGAAGTCCAACGAAGATGGATATCTTGTAGGATCCCGTGGTTCCGTTGGTTCTTCTTTTGCTGCCACAATGGCTGGTATCACAGAGGTTAATCCGCTTCCTCCACATTACCGTTGTCCAAATTGTTACTATGTAGATTTCGATGGGCCAGAGGTACAGGAGATTGTTAATCAGGGATTATCTGGTGTGGATATGCCGGACAAAATTTGTCCTAAGTGCGGCAAGCCTCTTGCAAAGGATGGATTCGATATTCCATTCGAAACATTCCTTGGATTTAAAGGAGATAAGGAGCCTGATATCGATTTGAACTTCTCAAATGAATATCAGTCAAAGGCTCATAAATATACAGAGGTTATCTTCGGTGAAGGCCAGACCTTTAAAGCTGGAACAGTTTCCACACTTGCAGATAAGAATGCTGTAGGATATGTATTAAAATATTTTGACAAGCGAGATATAAGAAAACGTCGTGCGGAAAATGAACGTATTGCAAAGGGCGTTGAAGGTGTTAAATCCACCACCGGACAGCATCCAGGTGGTGTAGTTGTTCTTCCTAACGGAGAGGATATTTGTTCCTTTACACCAGTTCAGCACCCAGCTAATAAGGACACTGATATTGTAACTACTCACTTCGATTACCATAAAATCGATGCAAACCTTCTTAAGTTGGATATTTTGGGTCACCTTGACCCTACTATGATTAAGCGTTTGGAGGATTTGACAGGAATAGATGCGACCAAAATACCATTTGACGATAAGGGTGTAATGTCTTTGTTCCAAAGTACTGAGGCTCTTGGTATCACACCTGATGATATTATGGGGACACCTCTTGGTACACTTGGTATTCCAGAGTTTGGTACTGATTTTGCCATGCAGATGCTTGTTGAAGCCAAGCCAAAGTATTTCACGGACTTGGTTCGAATCGCAGGTCTTGCTCATGGTACAGACGTATGGCTCGGAAACGCGCAGGATTTAATTCTTAACGGTGTAGCTACTATCACTGAGGCTATTTGTACTCGTGATGATATCATGGTTTATCTTATTCATAAGGGACTTGATCCAGCTGAATCATTTACAATCATGGAGCGTGTTCGAAAAGGAATTGTAGCCAAGGGTAAATGTGACGAATGGCCTACTTATAAGGAGCACATGCAGGAACACGGAGTACCTGATTGGTATATAGAATCTTGTGAGAAGATTAAGTACATGTTCCCTAAGGCTCATGCGGCAGCCTATGTTATGATGGCTTGGCGAGTTGCCTATTGTAAGATTAATTACCCACTTGCATACTATGCTGCGTTCTTCTCTATTCGTGCAGGTGGTTTTGATTACGAGAAATGTTGTCAGGGTAAGGCAAGATGCGAGCAGGAGATTAAAAATCTAAAGGCTCAGTCTGATTTATCGGCAACAGATAAGGATATTTTGATAGCACTTCGTCTTGTTCAGGAAATGTATGCCCGAGGATTTGAATTTTTGCCTATGGACCTATACCAATCTGATTCAAGATACTTTAAAATAGTAGATGGGAAGATACTTCCACCATTTAATTCGCTCCCAGGAATGGGTGATAAGGCTGCGGAGCAGCTTCAAATTGCTGCGTCTCAGGGAAAGTTCTTGTCACTTGATGATATAAAAGAGCGAGGAAAGGTTTCACAGACTATTCTCGACAAGATGGTGGAACTCGGAATCATTAAGGATTTAGCACAGTCTAACCAGTTTTCGTTATCTGATTATTTTAGTTTCTAGTACCTTATGGGGAGGGCAGTAGAATGAAGATAGTTAGAAGAATCATTATCGCTATTGTTGCTATTGGGTTGGTTTTTGGTGCTGGTTATTATAAGTACATCAATACAATCACCTATTATAATGATGCAAATACTAATGGTAATACAATCGGAAATTTATATGGTAATGGTCTGTTTTGTGAGACCGACGGCGTGGTATATTTTGCAAACCCAAATGATTACAACAGACTGTACAAGATGAATCCGGATGAATCTGATATAGAAATAGTTGCTAATGATAGCGTTTATTTTTTAAATGCTGATTCACACTATCTTTATTATAGTCGTCAGCATAACAGGGATAATTCGCAGTTTGGCTTTTTAAATGTTAATGTTAACAGTCTTTGCCGCATGACAAAGAAGAATAAAGAAGTCAAGATTTTGGATGAGGCTGATTGTAGCACCTGCGCTCTTGCTGGAAATAATGTACTTTATATTCGATATCTAGCAGAAGAAGGTACAACTCTTAATTCCATTAAGATTGATGGAACAGAAGGACAGCAATTGAGCAAGCTTCCTATTGATCCTCGTTGCGTTGTGGGGGAGAAGCTTTATTTTTCAGGTATTGAAAACGACCATAATCTTCACAGTATGAATATTTATACTAAAGATAATACCTATGTGTCAGCTGAGAATCTTTGGCTACCTATTATCGAAAAAGGTGTTTTATATTTCATGGATTTA
Organism: Pseudobutyrivibrio sp.; assembly: GCA_017557715.1. GTDB lineage: Bacteria > Bacillota > Clostridia > Lachnospirales > Lachnospiraceae > Pseudobutyrivibrio. The sequence continues at coordinate 4,830 of JAFYYE010000164.1, read as the reverse complement.
GATAATCATAAACGTGTTTATAGAATGTCTTTGTCTGGTGGAGAAAAATATGGTCTCACTACCTATCCAATTCAGCATTACAATATCTCAGGAAATTTCCTTTTCTATCAGAGCTTGAAGGGAAATCCTGATGGTTTATATAGAGTTGATATGCAGTCGGGAGCAGAAGAACTTTTGGCTGAAGGTCAGTTCAATAATATAAATGTAACTAGTAAATATGTGTACTTTGCGGATTATTTTTCAGGAGCCACATATCATTGCCCACTTACGGGCAGAAATGTCACCTTGTTTGATCCGCCAATTCAGCAGTTGAAGAACTAACAGTAAGGAGCAGCATGAGAGACTTAAAGGACATTAGAGTAGAGATTGATCAGGTAGACAAGGAGATTCTTAATCTTTTTACTAAAAGAATGGAGCTGGCTTGTCAGGTAGCGGATTACAAAATTGCTACTGGCAAAAAGGTATATGATAAAGTACGAGAAGATGAAAAGCTGGAAAAGCTTTCTTCTTATGTTGACGGTGAGTTTAATGAGCAGGCAGTGAAAGAATTGTACACTCAGATAATGTCCATTAGTCGCAAGAAACAATTTTCTATCCTTAGAGAAAAAGGTATTAATTTCGAAACTGGTTTCAACCAGGTTGATTCTTTTGATTTTTCAGAAGCAACAGTTTGTTTTCAAGGCGTTCAGGGAGCATATTCCCAGCTTGCCATGATAGCTTTTTTTGACGATGAAATGAAATCTAGCTTTCATGTTGATTTATGGCGTGATGCTATGGAAGCTATTAGCTCAGGTGAGGCTGATTATGCAGTTCTTCCTATTGAAAATAGCCTGGCTGGTTCTATTGAAGAAAATTTCGATTTACTTTCTGAATATAATGTTGCAATTATTGGAGAGCAGATTTTAAAAGTAGATCATGCTCTTCTTGGTGTTAAGGGTGCTAAGATTTCCGACATAAAGACTGTTTATTCTCATCCAAAGGCTATTGCTCAGTGTGATGAATATATTCGTACAAAGCATATTGACTGGGATGTCAAGAATCTTAGAAATACCGCTATGAGTGCTCAAAAGATTAAAGATGATGGAGACATTACACAAGCCGCGATTGGTAGCAAGTATAATGCTTTTCTTTATGACTTGGAGATTTTAGAAGAAGCAATACAGGATGATAAAAATAACGAAACTCGTTTTGTGATAGTTTCTAAAGATAAAAAATATAGAAAGGATGCAGATAAGATTAGCCTTTGTCTTGAGATTTCTCATGAGCCAGGAAGTCTTTACCGAATCCTTTCAAATCTTATGTTTAACGGAATCAATATGAATAGAATTGAATCCAGACCAATTAAGGGGGTTAATTGGCAATACAGATTTTTTATCGATATTGATGGTAATCTTAATGATGAGGCTGTCAGAAATGCTTTGATTGGCCTTCAGGAAGAATGCGTAAGCTTAAGAGTTCTTGGTAATTACTAATTAAAAGGGGTTAGTATGAAATTATTTGCAAGTATTTACATTGGGTCTTACGAGACTTCAATGAAGGTTTTTGAAATAGAAAAACAGCAGAAGAAAATTAAAATAATCGACACTATCAAGGCCCAGTCAGACGTAATTCGTGACGTTCTTAGTCAGGGGAGAATTATGCCTGAAACTATTGAAAAGCTATGTAAGACTTTAAATGATATGAAGAGAGCCATTGATAGTTACAAGGTGGATAGTTTTTCTGTTGTAGCTGGTCCAACTATCAGACAGGCAGATAATTCACTTATTGCGTTGGAACAGATAAAAGTCCAAACTGGATTTTCTGTAAATGTTTTATCTAATTCTGAACAGAGATTTCTTGGCTATCAGGCCGTTGCAGCCACCGATGACTTTGAAGAGCTGATTAGTGATTCAGCAGTTCTTGTGGATATAGGTGGCGTATCCCTTCAGATTACTTTATTTTCAAAAGGAAAAATTATTACAACTCAGCATTTATCCATGGGTACTGTTTCAGTCAGTGAAAGTATCAAAAAGATTGGTATGACTGGTACTTCTTTGGAGCAGATATATGAGATGATTTATAAGGAACTTGAAGTTTTTAAGACTATGTTCCTAAGAGATATTCAGCCTAAGTATATGATATTACTTGGAAGTCAAATTAGTGTTGCGATTGATAAGATTGCAGGGCTTTCATTTCAAATAACCAAGGTAGAGGATTATATTGTAAAAACTCTTGCAGAAACATTGATGCCTAAGAATGTTGTGGCACCCGGTGTTTCTGTATGTGATGGTATGGCATATCATTATTGCTATAGCAAGAAATGGCTTACAGCTACGCATGATTTTGATAATGATATTATTACAGCTGCATGGTCAATCGCTAAAAGATATGACAGCTACCAGCCACATCTAAAAGCGTTGTTTAGATTGTCAGGAGAAATATTCGACGCCATGAAAAAGTATCACGGTCTTGGAAAGCGTCAAAGAGTAATCATGCAGTGTATAGCTATTTTACACGATTGTGGAAAATATATTTCTTTGGCAGAGGCCTCTGATTGTTCATATACAATAATTATGTCATCCGAAATACTGGGGCTTAGTCATAAGGAAAGAGAAATTATAGCAACTACTGTAGCATTTAACAGAAAGCCTGTAGAACCATATGAGAATCTATCTGATAGATTTACAACCGAAGAATACCTTTTAATTTTAAAGCTATTAGCTATTCTAAAGGTAGCAAATGCATTAGATCGTTCTCACAAGCAGAAGATAAAAAATGTATCCATGAAAGTAAAAGAAAAAGAGCTTGTGATTACCATTGAGGCAAACAGTTCGTTAGCACTGGAAAAAGGATTGTTCAAAAAGAATGCAGATTTCTTCCAAGAGATATTTTCGATAAAACCTGTTCTTAAGGAAAATAAGCAGTTATAGGAGGAGCCATGGCAAAGATTAATATTTCTGATGCAAAATATTATGATAATCGAGAGCTTAGCTGGCTCAAATTTGAGCGCCGAGTTTTAAATGAGGCGACAAATAAAGAACTGCCTATTTTGGAACGCCTTAAATTTGTCAGCATAACCTCTTCGAATCTGGATGAATTCTTTATGGTTAGAGTGGCATCTCTTAAGGATATGGAGCACGCTGGCTATACAAAGCTTGATATTGCTGGAATGACTCCTACAGAACAGCTTATTGCAATCAATGAGAGCACCAGAGAATTGGTTGATTTTCAGTATCATACCTTTAACAAATCCCTTACGCCTATTCTCAAGGAAAAAGGGATTATTATTTATGAAAAATATGAGGATTTAAATCAGGAACAGCTAAAGTATGTAGATTCATTTTTTATGAGCCAGGTTTATCCTGTTCTTACGCCTATGGCTTTTGATGCTTCAAGGCCATTTCCTTTAATCAGAAATAAATCGCTTAATATCGCAGCTCTTATTGAAAAGAAGAAGGATACTGTGGGTGCTGGTTCAGAAAATGAGGATGTTGAGTTTGCTACTGTTCAGGTACCGTCTGTACTTCCTCGATTTGTCTCTTTGCCTTCTGACGAAAAAGCCCATGACTGTTTTATTCTTATGGAGCAGATAATTGAGCGCAACATGGACAAGCTTTTCCTGAATTATAATGTTGTTTCCGCCTCACCATATCGTATCATGAGAAACGCAGATTTTTCTATCGACGAGGAGGGAGCAGAGGATCTGCTTATTGAAATTGAGAAGCAGATAAAATCTCGTCAATGGGGCGAAGTTATTCGTCTAGAAGTAGAGGCGTCTATTAACAAAAAACTACTTGCCATATTAAAAAAGAATCTTGGTGTAAATGAGATTGATATCTATAAAATCAAGGGACCAATCGATCTTACATTTTTAATGAAGCTCTATGGTATTGATGGTCATAGTGATCTTAGACTTCCTATATTCAAACCGCAGGAGAATCCTAGACTTCGTCCAGGTGAGAAGATTTTTGATGAAATTAAGAAGGGTGATATTTTGCTTCATCATCCATATCAAACCTTTGACCCTGTGGTGGATTTTATTGCGCAGGCGGCCTTTGATCCTCAGGTGCTTGCCATTAAGCAGACGTTATATCGTGTTAGTGGCAATTCACCTATTATTGCAAGTCTTGCTCATGCTGCTGAAAATGGCAAACAGGTTACTGTTCTTGTAGAGCTAAAGGCACGTTTTGATGAGGAAAATAATATTATTTGGGCTAAGAAGCTTGAAAAAGCCGGATGTCATGTTATTTATGGACTTGTTGGTTTAAAGACTCATTGTAAAATTGCGTTAGTTGTAAGAAGAGAAGAAGATGTAATAAGAAGATACGTACATCTTGGTACAGGAAATTATAACGATTCTACAGCAAAGCTTTATACTGACTGTGGTATGCTTACCTGTAGGGAATCTTATGGTGAGGATGCTACAGCTGTTTTTAACATGCTTTCAGGTTATTCCGAGCCTGCTACTTGGAATAAATTGGTAGTGGCGCCTCTTTGGCTTCGCGATACTTTTGTTTCGCTAATAGAAAGAGAGATTAATAATGCAAAAGATGGTAGAGAAGCTATTATTGTTGCAAAAATGAATTCTCTCTGTGATAAAGAAATTATTGAAAAACTTTATGAGGCAAACAATGCTGGAGTAAAGATTCATCTTATTATTCGTGGTATTTGTTGTTTGCGTACAGGTATTCCAGGAGTAAGTGAAAATATTCACGTTTCATCTATAGTAGGTACTTATCTTGAACATGCAAGAATCTTTTACTTCTATAACAATGGAAGAGAAGATATTTATATGGGAAGTGCTGACTGGATGCCTAGAAATCTTGACAGAAGAGTAGAGATTATTTTCCC
>JAFYYE010000163.1 GCA_017557715.1 Pseudobutyrivibrio sp. | reverse complement strand
TGGCCATAGTTTGACGGGATATGTTAATACCAACTCTGTTGTACTCAGCTTCAATACGATACAGTGGCATCGCATTTACGTATTTAGCATTTAAAACACCAGCCACAGTACTTGCTGAAGCAAGACTGTTTCTAAGCAGCTGCTTTGGATGGTTAGCTTTAACCATTCTTTCTGATTTAGAACCAGAATAAACAGCTACGTGGTGTTCCTCAACTGAAACAGAAGCAGGTGTGTATTTATACCTTGTATAGACTTCATCAGGAAGACGCTTCCAGGTTTCATCACCAAAGAAGCTCTTAAGTTCTTCCTCTGTCATTTCATGAGGGATTTCTTCAACAGGAAGACCTTTGATATCTTCTTCCTTTTTGCCCTTAGACTTTTTACGTGTGACAGTAATGGTTTCTTGATCATTGTCTTCAAAGTAATCGTCTATAAAGGCTTCAGCCTCATTGAAAATGATTTCGCCATCTTCGATGGTAAATGACAGTTGGTTAGATTCATCAGATTTCTCAGATGAACGACCAAAGCGCTGACGATTCATATCAGCTATCTGTTCAAGCAGAAGTTGCATCTTGTTATCGATAGATTCAAGCTGCTCCTGCTGGTTTAAAAACAGCTGTATTAGCATTGCTTTGTCAACGTTATTCAGTTGTTCCTCTGTGAATTTCACTGACATAATCGCTCCATTTCTTATGGAACTATTATAGCCGAAATGCAGTATTTAAGCTAATTCCTAGCACTGCAGCATTCGTCATAATGCCTATAGTTGTAGGCTTCACAGAGCTTATATATGAAAGGCTGATAATTAGCCATTTCAATTGATTTAATGGTATTTCCAGAGAAGAATGGACTGCATATGAGCCATATATAAAGCGTTAACATCTACAAAAACCGCTTAAAATCAACGGTTTTAAGGTGCTTTAAAATTCTCTGTTTTATACAAAACTAAACGATTTCTTTGCGCTCTTTGAGCTCTGAAATCGGATGTTTAGCTACAATGGTAAAACCACTCATTAGTAAGCGATACTGTTCTGGTGAAATGGCTAGAGCCTCAGATTCTGTTCTAGGCCAGGCGAAAGCACCGACTTCAAGTCTCTTATAAAGGAGGAGAAACCCATCCCCTTCCCAGACGAGACCTTTTATCTTGGTTGCCTTTCTTCCACAGAATAAAAACAGGGTATCCTTATCAAAAGGATCCAAGTTGAATCGCAGTTTTACGAATGAAGCCAGCCCATCGATACCTTGTCGAAGGTCAGTATAACCTGTAGCGATGTAAACCTTTTTAAAACTGGTTGTGTCATTGAGCATGGCTTATTGCTCCTATCAGTTTTAGTAGGAAGGCCTCTGAAATATCTTCCGATATTTCTATCCTTGCATTGCCACAAATGATTGATGCTACACCATGCGTTACTGGCTTTGGCGTAGGAACTGGAGCGGGTAGTTCAACAAAAGATTGTGCTGGCAACTGAGGTTGGTTTGGCACAAGCATTTGAGAAACTTGTGACTGTTGAAGTTCATCTACATATACTTCTTGCACCTTACGAAGATGATCATAAAAGGTTGGCTGCTTAATACCTTTTAACGAGCACCACTCTTTTGCAGACATACCTTCAGGACGTGCATTGTACTCTTGAACTTCTGCAAACCATTGTTGATAACGAAGCTCTTTCTTTAATTGAGCTGACTTATTCATAAAGATACCTCCTGTATGTCGGAATTTATACATAGTCTACATACTATGTATAGTCTCCATAGTTTATATACAGGATTATCTCAAACTATAGGAACGGGTACGAGGTACCCACTATTTACCGTTTACAATCTAAATTTTAGAAAGGTACGGATGATTTACCGTTTACTGACGAAAACATGTACAGGTTAGGTATATAGCGTTTAGTAATGGTAAAATAATATGAAAAAAGGAGAGATTATAATGGGAGTAATTACACTTAATGTAGGAACTAGTATTCTTGCGGCGGTTATTTATGATGTAGGCAAAGTTTGTTTAGGTAGATTTGTTAATAAATCAAACATGGATTTAGAGCTTATACAAAAAACACTTGATGAAAGCTTGACATGTAAATATCAAGATGTTTTATTGTCGGGAGAGTTTGAAAACTTTATTTCGTCTACATGGTTTAAGGATGTTATTGAGGACTTTATAATATACACTATTACGGGGGATTATAATAGTGCTTTTGTAAGCTTAAAAAAAGAATCTAAGCCTTTATTAGAAAAAGACATTGTGAACTTGTTGACAGTAAAAGTATTGGACAGCTATGACAAGAATGCGGTAAGTAAGCCTGAAAAAAGTAGAGTAAAGAAATTTTTTGAAGAGTATTTTTCAATCGCCAAGACATTTGTTGTAGATGAGCTTAATAACATTCAAAAGGCGGAACTGTATTTTATTAACAGTAATATTAATGTATTATTTGAAAATTTACTTTTGAGAGTTGATACTATTACTGCAAAATTAAACAGTCTACTTGAGGTGGATGATTTTAATTATGATGTTAGGCAATATTCTGAAATAGTATCTGAGTATCATAAATTGTTGCTAAGTAACCATAGTAGGGCTCTCATTTACTTGCTTGATTCATTTGATTTTTCGAAATTTTATGTCCCTCCAAAACTTATTCAACACACAAATAAATGTGATAATGATACTAATATGGGGAATCCTTTTTTACAAAATGATTGGATGGATAATACAGGAATTAATGATTGGAAATATATTTTTGATTATAGTAATGTGGTATACATAACTGGAGGAGCGGGGTATGGAAAATCTTTATTTTTAAAAAAGATTATTAATGACTATAGAGAATTGAATATTTTAAGTGCAGAAGAATATTTAGTGATATATGGTGATTTGAAAGGATTAGTTAGTGAAGGCGAAGGTACAATATCTGTATTGGATTATCTCCATTCGTGTATGATAAAGGAAACATTAATAGACACAAATAAAGTTACCAAAGAGTTAGTTGATTATTATTTGAAATCAGGAAGATGCATAATATTGCTTGATGCATTGGATGAAGTGGAAAAAACACAAAGAGCTGATTTGCATAGAAAGATAGTTAGTTTTTTTAAAAATCAAAATCCTAATAATAAGATATGCATTACATCCAGAAATCGTGGATTTATCCCAGAAAAAGAAATTGAATGGTATGAAATATGTGAATTAGACAGAAATCATATAGAGCGATACTTAGACAATATAATAAAATTGGGAAAGTTTAATCCAAAAGATAAAGATTCATTTTTAAGACAATCGAACACATTGATGAAAAAAGGCTTTTTAAATAGTTTTTTAGTATTGTCATTGTTGATAAATATATACAAAGCAGAACGTGAATTGCCAGAAAATAAAATGGAACTATATGATAAGTGTTTCAATTATATTGCTTATAAAAGGGAAAAGGAAAAAACAAAGACGAAGTTTGATTGGGATTTGATATTAGCGATGATGAAAGAAAATACATTTATAGAGTTAGCACAAATGTGTTTTCCTAATAATTCTGATATAGGTAAGGAAGAAATTGTATCCATGCTTTGTAAGATATATTCAAAGAAATATAAATCTGAGGTTGAAACAGAAAAGGCGGCGCTAGATTTCTTAAATTTTTGTGGGGACAGAACAGAATTATTTGTTCCAGCGGCGGGAGAGGATAGATATAAATTTTTTCACAGGTCGTTTTTTGAGTATTTTTATGCTCAGTATATATTTTATAGAGTTGATAGTATTATGGATATATATAAAAGAATGAGTTTATTTGATGTAGATTCGGAAGTTCAGGAATTGACAATTGCAATGATGAAACAGAAAAATGAGATGAAATATCAACAGCTTATTGATTATATTTTTGATCAAGCTGAGAGTGTTGTGACTACAAAAAATAAAACTGGTAAAATAAATGCTATTAATATTCTGACATTAGGAATGCAGGTTATAGATGACAACGAATATAGAAACAGGTATATTAACATATTTGTAAATGAATATACTTTCATTAAAAAAAATATTGATAAGATATGTAATCAATCTATTGGAACAAAAATAATATGTGAAAATAAAGAAAGTATCGAGTGTATAGATGAGAAATATTGTGATGTGGCGGAACGCAAAATATTAACACTCATAATCGATATGTACGTATTTTTAAAAGATATAGGTGTAAATCTTGTGAATAATGAGAATTCTGTTCCATGGAATTATGTAGTTGGAAGGAGCAGAGGTGTTTGCAATAGCTACTTTTATCTTGAAACATATAAAAGATGTCACAATTTGAAAAAAGAGTTTGCTAGTATATCAGAAGAAAGAGCAGAATACATAAGAAGTATTATATCAAACAAGAAAATGCTGAAATTATTCAATAAATACATGGAGGAAGATTTGAAATATAGGGAAAAATTAGTGGAAAAATGTTTTTTCTAAAAAGAATGAAACTGTATAGGTGTTTATTATTTTATAAGGTTTATAAGGTGGCATAGGTAATTTCGAATC
>JAFYYE010000162.1 GCA_017557715.1 Pseudobutyrivibrio sp. | reverse complement strand
GTCCAATATTAATAGAGTTTGCAGATGAGAACTGGAAGCCTTTAGCATCTAACTCTGCTGCAAGTGCCTTGTCATTAAACATCTGCTTAACACCTGTCTGTGCCTGATCAAAGTTACCCTTGATTCCAACAACATGAGTGTTATCTCCCTTTTGTGTCACCATCTGACGCTCCTGAATAGCAGAAACACCATTCTTTGGATAGAACACTACAATCTTTGTACCCTCTACATCTGCAAAGCCTGCAAGTGCAGCCTTTCCTGTATCACCAGATGTAGCTGTAAGAATAACGATATCGTTCTTAATATTATTTTTACGAGCGGAAGTAATCATAAGATGAGGCAAAATTGAAAGTGCCATATCTTTAAATGCAATAGTTGCTCCATGGAAAAGCTCAAGGTAATATGCTCCATCTGCATAAACTAAAGGAGCAATCTCTTCTGTGTCAAACTTGCTGTCATATGCACTGTTAATGCAGTGCTTTAACTCTTCTTCTGTAAAATCTGAAAGGAAAAGCTTAAGTACCTCATAAGCCACTTCCTGATAAGACATCTCTGCAAGCTTCTCTACACACACACCAAGCTTTGGAATAGATGTAGGTACAAATAATCCTCCATCATCTGCAAGTCCCTTTAAAATAGCCTGTGACGCTGTAATCTCCTGTTTGCTTGCATCTCTTGTACTAACATATTTTACTGCCATGATTCTTCCCTCGCTTATTATTAAATTTCTTCTCTACACTTTAGCACAGTGAACCATTAAAATCCAGTCAAAAAAATTAAAAACCCTCAGCTTTAAGCCGAGGGCCATATGTAAGGTTCTACTCTCCTTTTTATTAATTCACTACTCCACCGCCTTCAGCGACTCTGTCATGCTAATCTCATCCAGCTTTGGTCCCATAAGAATATTGATAATCAATGTGAAGATTACCGTAAGTATAAATGAAAGCCCGTAGCTAAGTGGAGTTACTCTAACATCGAAAGTGATTAAATCTACGATAATCTGGCTCATAATGAATGCATGGAAGAATTTGCCTACTATAAGGCCTACTGCTGCACCCATGATAGAAAGTAATATATTCTCTCTAAATACATAGGCTCTGGTTTCTTCTTTATAGAAGCCAAGCACCTTTACTGTGGCAATTTCACGGACACGCTCAGAGATGTTGATGTTAGTAAGATTGTAAACAACAACTGCTGCAAGAGCCATGGCACTTCCAATTACCAGGTAGACAATGATATTTAGGCTGCCCATCATATTTTCTACTCTATCAAGCATATCCTTTGTAGGGATAACCATACTGATGGCATTGTCGCCCATAAGAGCAGCTCCAGCTTCGTGGGAATCACCTTCATTAACTACCGCATAAAGGTTTTTCTTTTCAGGTAATTCACCTATATACTTCTTATAGGTACTGGCGTTCATGTACATATAATTGTAGATGAAATTCTGATTTATGCCTCCCACCTTAAATTTCGTAGGCTGCATATCCTCAGAAGATATAACAATAGTATCTCCCATCTTCATTCCATACCTATCACATAAGCCTTTGTTTATAATAATCTCATCTTCAGCCAAATCGGACATAAGTAAATGCTTTCCCTTAGCGTCATGCATATCATAGAATTTCTCAATATCTGCCCCATCATCATAAACATTCATATAGATATTCTTGGTATGTTTTCCAAACTTCAAATCCACCGATGTATGATAGAAAAGGATATAGTCCTCTGGCTCATAGCCGTTCTTCTCCATTACACGCACTGGAACTTCGCTTCCCTTTTTCAGTGTGATATCCATATCATAAAGTGAAATGTTTGTATATTGATTCTCAGCTATATCCGCAATGGAATCATAGACACCAAAGCCCGCCACAAGAAGAGCTGTACATCCAGCAATTCCCATTACCATCATTATCAATCGGCCCTTATATCTAAAGATATTTCTTAAGCTGACTTTCTTTAGGAACTTCAATCTATTCCAGAAAAATGGAATGTATTCCAAGAAGATTCGCTTTCCTGCCTTAGGTGCCTTAGGTCGCATAAGTGATGCTGCCATCTCGGTCATTTCCACACGGCATGATACAAGAGTTACACCAACAGAACAGATAAATGCTGCTGCAAAACTGATAAGCAACATTTTTCCATCAAAGTAATAATCCACACCTCTTGTGTTATACATCATCTGATATGCATACCAAATAGCCTGCGGGAATCCAAAGGTTCCAAGGAAAAATCCTATGACTGTTCCTAGAAATGCAGCTGAACCAGAATAGAATGCAAACTTACCCATGATTGCACCATTGCTATAGCCAAGTGCTTTAAGTACACCTATTTGGGTCCTCTGATCATCCACCATTCGATTCATGGTAGTCATACATACAAGGGCTGCAACCAAGAAGAAAAATATCGGAAATACGTTACCGATTGCACCTACTATAGTGGAATCACTTTCAAAGCAAATATATCCTGCATTGCTATCTCGTTTCAGTAAGTAAGTATCTGCCTCTTCTATATCATCTATCTCTTCTTCGGCATCAGCTATTTCATCTTCTGCCTCGGCAATCTTTGTATTAAATTCCTCTAGTCCTTCCTCGTACTCTTTAATACCATTCTCATACTCTTTCTTTCCACTGTTATATTCTTTTCTGGCCTTTTCAAGACCAGACTGAAGAGTATAAAGCTGAGCAGACTTTTCCTGATATTGTGCAATAAGAGCCTGATACTGTGCCTCATCCACCATAGCGGGATTGACTGAACGGGCCATATCCATCTGATTAATGCCTTCAAGCATTTGATCCAAACCATCCTTCAGTTGGATTTCCAGATTTTCATATTCCTCAATCTGCTTCTTGCCATCATTTAACTTTTTCTTTGCAGAATCTAATTCCGCTTTTGCATCTTCAAGCTCATTGCCTGTCGATTCTTTTTTATCTGAAAGCTCAGCCTTTGCATCATTAAGCTTATCCTGAGCCTCATCTATTATACTCTCATAGCGCATAGCTGCTGCCTTATCCAAGGCACTCTGAATATCCGCTTCGTTATCCTCTATTAATTTGTCATACTCATCGGTATAAAGAGCTGGGTCTGCATCCAGCTTTACATAACAATCAGTGTAATAATCTGTCTTAAAGGCTTCCTCTCCTACATAAAGGAATCCATCCAACACACCAGAGCCTATAGATGTGGTGCCGCGCTCATACTGTATATAAAGAGGTGACTTGGCGATACCAACAATCTTAAAACTACTGTATTTAAACTTATCCCTATCCTCTTTTTCATTGCCATCTGCAACTTTAATAGTGTCACCGATATTCACTTCTTCAAATGCTTCCGCATCTACCAGGCACTCATTTTCATACTGTGGCCACTCACCTTCCATCAGAACCACCTTATTGATATCCTTTGGAAGACTTATAATTTTCATGGCATATTCGCTATCCTGATATGCCATCATTACATCAAAGCCTATGGACTCCTCAACATATCTGGCGTTAATATTTTTCTTCAAGTAATCAATTTCTTCCTCACCAAAGCCCAAGGAAGATATGAGTCGAAAATCATAAAACTCAGTATCCTTAAAATATTTTTGCATAGAAATTCTAAGGGCTGGGTCTGTAACCTTCAGTCCTGCGAAAAAGCCCACTCCGATTGCAATAATCATTAGCAAGGCTATGTAGCGGCCAAGTGATTGTTTTATTTCTCTTAAAGATGATTTAGCTAACATACGCATTTACCACTCTATCTCATCAACACTCTTTGGATTATCATTCATATGCATATCTGCTATAGTTCCCGACTTCACTGTAATTACTCTATCAGCCATTGCGGTAAGAGCATGATTATGGGTAATTACCACAACAGTCTTGCCGTTCTTTCTACAGGTTTCCTGAAGAAGCCTAAGCACCTGTCTGCCTGTTTCATCATCCAGGGCGCCTGTAGGCTCATCACACAATAAAAGCTTTGGGTTCTTAGCAAGTGCTCTGGCTATAGCCACGCGTTGCTGTTCTCCACCAGAAAGCTGCGCAGGGAAATTATTCATTCTATCCTTAAGTCCCACTTCTGTAAGTATCTCCTCAGCTGGAATAGGCTCTTTACATATCTGCGCCGCCAGCTCCACGTTTTCTTTAGCCGTCAGATTACCTACCAGATTATAAAACTGGAAAACAAATCCCACATCATAGCGTCTATAGCTGGTAAGCTCGCGAGGCGAATAGCCTGACACATCTCTATCTGCCAGATAAACACCACCGCTTGTGAGAGTATCCATTCCACCAAGAATGTTCAAAATAGTTGTTTTCCCTGCACCGGAGGCTCCTACAATAATACAAAATTCGCCCTCCTCTATTTCAAAATTCACATCATGGAGAGCTTCTATTTTGACCTCACCTGTCTTATAAATTTTTCCAACATTTCTAAATTCTACAAAACTCATAGGCACCTCCCAAAAACACCGGAACGTAGCTTAATAGTAACATGCCTCATGTTTTCTTTCTCCATTTTTAGGTTAAACAACTATGAATTTTCTGTGTACTTAACAGTTTGTTCATACATTATCTGACAACTCACTTTATAATACATTTACACCCTAAGCAGTGTCTCTTTTATTTTTCAGAGAGGGGGCTATTTTTTTATGAGAAAGAAACCTAATAAGCTTTATTTAAATATAATTTCTTTAGCATGCATGGCATGTCTTTTGGTTGCTCTTTTCCTTCATTGCGATTTCGAATCCTATGCCGTCGATAATGATATTTACATCTATAACACCGTGCTTAATTCTGATCAGCAGCAAGTATATAATCAGGTTTATTCCAATATTATTGCCTTTAACGAAAATATCTTCCGTCTGGTTGTTCCTATCTCTCATGATGATTTGTTTATTACCATGAACGCAGTTTATAACGATCATCCTGAGCTGTTTTGGGTAAACACTTCTTACAAATACGGCTATAATGCTTCAAATAAGGTTATTCAGTTAAAACTAAATTATTGTATTCCAAAAGAAAGTCTTGCATCTGCAACTATCGCATTTAACAATTCCATTGATAGAATTGTAGAAAGTGCCATTGCATATCCAACAGACTTAGAGCGTGAACGTGTGGTCCACGATATGATATGTGATTTATCTACCTACAATAACAGATACAACAGTCATCAGAGTGCATATTCTGCCCTTGTTGAAGGAAACAGTGTCTGCGCTGGCTACTCTAGAGCTTTTCAGATTGCCTGCCAAAAGCTTGGTATTACTTGCTATTACGTAACTGGAATTGCCAATGGCGAAGAACACGCCTGGAATATAGTAAAGATTGGTGGAAATTTCTATAACGTAGATGTTACTGGTGATGATACTATCAATGAATCATTAAATACTCATTCATATCAGTACTTCAACGTGAGCGATGGCGAAATAGCCCACAACCACATACGCTCGGCTCTTTCTTCTAAGCTTCCTGTATGTAATTCGTTATAGGCTTTTATCGGTCAAAATCCTCGTGAAGTACTCTGTCGTACTGGCTCTTAAACCAGGCGCTGATACCTGCGGAATTATCATTGTGACGACCATGCAATCCCTTACCATACACCTGCACTCCTGAGGAATGTAATTCAGATAATAAGGTGTCATAGGCTGTGTCGTCGTAATCGTCTTCATACATGTATGAAACTATAAATTTTGTATGACCAAAATCTGTTTTTCTAAGCTTACTCCAGAATCGATTGTTGAGTCTTTCAATTGATTCCTCATTCATACCGCCGCCATGAAAGCGCAGCAAATCAAGAGACGTAGGAAATCCTCCTGGTCTCTTTATTTTTTCGTTTTCAGCTATGTTACCAAGGCTTGCAAGTGGCTTACCTAGAATCAGCGCATGGGGCTTCATATCACAGCCGTAATACATGGAGCCAATTGTTCCCATTGATATGCCGGATAGAATTAGCTGATCTGAATAGAAGCCAAGCTTATCTAAGTATCTTTGGATTACAGATACCATCAGCTTTTCATATTCTTCATTTCCCATGTAAAAACCGCCGCCCTGAAAACGCTGCTCTGCAATAAGAAGAAATGGACATCCCATTTTCTTCATCATGTAGTAGCCTTCAAAGCCCTCCATGGTTTTGTAACCTGAAAAATAAACAGAAAGTGGAGGCTTCATATCCCCTGGATCAAAGTAAGCAAATATTTCTTCTCTATCTGAGGTGACATAGCGTTCACCACCTACCATAAACTTTCCTGCATCCCATCTTGAAATGCGGTCGTGGAGCCCAATTATGTCCAGCTTTCCTTCGCCTTTTGCTTTCAGCTCACAGAATATTGTACCAAGCCCATCTCCTTCGATTATAACCGGCTCCTCCAGCTCTTTCTCTGTAAACTCCCAACTAGCCTTAATATCAGCCAAACTTCCAGAAACAAACTGCTTTATTACAAGCATTATCTCCACATCATCCGACTTCTTATATTCCAGCCAGAATTCTATTCCCTGACCAGCTTCTATAGGAATATTTCCTCTCCAAAAGGCGATTTGATTAAATTCCTCACCGTACTCCCCCTGAATACTTACACTATATTGTCCATTCCATTTAACACTGCCTTTAAAGCCTTGAGCAATGCCTAACGCCTCTGGGCGGAACTTTTCTCCGTATGGCTTAGGGAAATATTTCTTCACTTCATTATCAAGAAATTCCTGTATCTTATCTTTTGAGATTTTCTTTCCCATTTTGCGGGTGTAGAGATTATTAGTTGTGGAATCCATTTCTACGGAATCCAGTACAAATAAACAATAAGCCATGGACATCTTATCTACTGCAACGGACTCTGCTGGAGTAATATTTCTCTCCAAAACCACCAACTCAAAAATCTCCTTTTTGAGCTCAACTGTATCCTGCACAAATATAAGCCTCGTACCATTCGGAAGCTTGTATTTTGTGCTCCAGCTTTCCTGTCCAATTTGCAGTATTCTAATTCTATCCATGGCTAATCTTCCATTAAATTATTAATACTGTTATTAGTTCGCGCTATATCCTAAGATTTTATCTACAATTGAAAATGCTGCTGCGAAAGGAACAATGTACAATGCCTTTGTAAGCTGCACAGTAGATGCAAGTTCATTGCCCTGCATAGCAATCACAACAAATGACAACACTATAAATCCTAACCAGTAATACAAATCAGCTGTAGCTTCTCTTCTAATGTTTTTAATGATTATAACTACGACAAGCAAAATCACAGCCACAATCCAAGGTGTGTAGCATAAAGCTGTCATTCCTTCAGCAAATGTGCCTATATTTGAGAAATTATACACTACCACCTGCTGCCAAAAAGCAGTTGCATTTTTGAAGTACCACAGGTAAAGCCCCATAGGAACTATTACTGTAAGCAAACCTTCAACCACCGAAGTCCAAAATGCTTTATAATCCTTATCGCTGATATT
>JAFYYE010000161.1 GCA_017557715.1 Pseudobutyrivibrio sp. | reverse complement strand
GATTAATGTATTCCCAAACTATTTCATGGTCTGGTGTCACTTCGATTATACGTCCATCAGAGCCCTCTGTAATAAGTGTATTTCCATTTGGAAGTCTCTGTGCTGAGCTGATGTATGAGCTATAGAATTTCGATGCATCTGTAAACAATAAAAAGCCTGCCTCTAAAGGAGTATACTGCCATACAATTTCCAATGTGACAGGATTAAACTCTAAGACTCTACTGTAGTCACGCAATGCATTATTATTTCCAGTTGGTGAGCCTGGATTAATACTTCCATAGCCGCCGTATCCACCATTATCAAAAACAAGAAGATTTCCCTCCCCTGGAAGTCCCTTTGGAATCATATGTAAATGGTGCTGACCAATAATCCAGCCTAGCTTTCTTGTAGCCTCATTTTCATTAAAATCAGGTCCAAGTCTCCATACCAGCTTACCTGTCTTCTTATCAATGATACCTAAGATATTTGCATTTCTTGCATCAAAGATAATGTTGTCAGGATGGAATCTTTCATCACCCTCATCGTACCAATGATTTGGTCCAAGAGTAGACATGCTGTTTATATGGAGCCAGTCTCCTCCTGCTTCCCCCTGCACTGATGGATTTCTGTAGATTACATTTTTCGCTGTTTCATCAAATCCGAATTCCTCAAAATGATCACTGGCTCTCCAGCTCCAAATGATATTTCCCTCCCAATCAACCTCGATAATCTTGTCATCAATAAGAAGCTTATCTGTAATCTCTCTGTTTCTCACATTTTCATGAACAAGCAAAAGTGTATTACCGCCTTCAATCTTTGGCTGGGCACCTGGTGCATAGTAACCTACACTTGAGCCTTCACGCTGATAATCATGATGCTGTCGTGCCTGCCAGGTCTTTGTACGGCCGTCATCGCAGATTTCTTCTGTATGATCAAATTTCCATACGATTTTTCCGTCCCAGTCTACCTGAATCAAATCTATTAAATCCTGATATGCGTATTTGCTGCTTCTAGTACCGCTGGTGCCTAAAACATATCCACCAGGAAGGAGCTTGTTTGGAAAGCCTCCCAAGCCCGCCCATCGCTGTACCTCATTTCCATTCATATCTATTAAAAGCGCGCCTCTGTTTGATGGGAAAAGTGTGTATCCACTCCACGCTTTCTTGTTGTCATATCTTAATGTTCCTGTTGCAAATATAGTTGGATAACCCATTCCTACATCCTCCTAACACTTAATTCACTTCTAACTCTGCATGTACTTGTATATGCTCATTAGATTTTTGTATTCCATAAACAGTCATAATCACTATTGCCCCAACCAACACACTTAAAGGATTGGCAATGTATACTGCCCATTTGCCCAATGTGGGAAATGTAATATAAGCAAATGATACTCTGCTGATAATATTTAAAGTAAAGGCCAGAAGGACATATTTCATTTCCTTCTTGCCTGTATATACCCCAATGAAACATCGGAAGAAAATCATGAATACCAGCATTATCAAAATGGATACCATATAGTTCATTCCCTCCGAAACAATAGCCTCATCATATGAGTCTAAAAACAGCTCTATTATTTCCCGGCCCTTATAATAAATAAGTACCGAGTAGAGAATCACCATTATTCCACTAAGCTTTATTGCTGCTCTTACCCCTTTTTCTATTCTCTCTGGCTTATTTGCTCCTAGATTCTGGGCTGTAAATACCGCCAGAGACTCTGCAATTGTAATAATCGGTAATGATATTATTCCGTCGATTTTTCCACCTATGGCAACCCCTGCAATCATGGCTGTACCACACTTGTTTATAAGGGCTGATATTAAAATGATTCCCAATGAAAGGATTCCCTGTTGCAAAATAGATGGAAAAGAAACTCTTAGAATATCTTTTAGCTTTTCAAGAGCCACGTCAGCCTTAAGAGCATGTTTTCTACGTGGCACAGTAGCTACTAGATTCGTAAATACGATTATCATTGAAAGAGCCTGAGATATTATTGTGGCTATTGCTGCGCCATTTACACCAAATCCAAAAACACAAATCAAAATCAAATCCAGCAATACATTACATATAGTGCTAGATAACAATGCGATAAAAGTAATATTTGAATTTCCTCTGGACTGTGTAATTGCAATGCCATAATTAAATAGAAACACAAAGGGATATCCTAAAAAAATAATTCTGAAGTACCCATATGCATCCTGAAAAATTTCATTTGGGACACTTATACATCCCATAATGTTTCTGGCGCCAACCACCCCTATTATGGTACATATAAGGCCTGAG
>JAFYYE010000160.1 GCA_017557715.1 Pseudobutyrivibrio sp. | reverse complement strand
TAGTTTCTTCATATATGAAGGTTTGCAAATCATCTATTAATGAATCGATTTTGTATTCCTTATAAGAATTATCAAACCATTTTGAAGAAGCAAGCTCTGTGGTGAATCTTGCTAGAATGACATAGCAAATTCCGCCAACTAATACAGCTATGAAAACTGCAATAGCAAGTTCTATATATAATGATTTAGATAATAATCGTTTTAATTTTCTCATTGTAGCTTATAGCCCTTTCCCCATACTGTAAGCAAATGTCTTGGATTGGAAGGATCTTCTTCTATTTTTGTCCTAAGGTTTCTGATATGAACCATTATGGTGGCGTTAGAGCTATATAAATATGGCTCGTTCCAAATAGTTTCATATATTAGCTGGGCAGGAAAGATTCTACCAGGGCTTCCTACAAGAAGCTTAAATATCTGATATTCCAACTCTGATAAATCAAGCTGCACTTCGTTTCCTTTTGAATCGGTAGCGAAGACCTCGTTTCTGTCTTTGGCAACCTTAAATATGTCATAGCTAATAAAGTTGTCGTCCACAGGGGCTTCTTTTCCTTTATATACATAGTAGCGACGAAGCAGAGATTTTACTCTTGCAGTAAGCTCCGCGTGAGAAAAAGGCTTTGCCAGATAATCGTCTCCACCTATTAATAATCCCAGTGACTTATCAGAATCAGTTCCTTTAGCTGTTAAAAACAGAATAGGCATCTGATACTTCTCGCGGATAATCTTACATACATCAAGTCCCGATTTTCCAGGCATCATAATATCAAGTATTATAAGGTCGATTGAATCGTCTACGAGAGAAAGGGCGGTCTCACCATTAGGTGCTTCTAATACTTCGTAGCCCTCGCTTTCTAATAATATCTTTATTATGTTGCGGATTTCTTCATTATCATCTACTGTTAATATCTTTTGATTACTCATAGTGTTTTCCTTAATCAAACAAAAAATAGTGTCCTTGACCTTATAGTATCATAAAAAATTAGTTTAATCCTTGAAAAGTGCGTATTTTAGATTTCTTAAGATTTACCATAGGCTTTTCTTTAGATTCCCTCTGTATGATGTCCCCTGTAAGTTAAAAATGCACTTCGGAGGAAAGAGAAAATATGAAGTTGAAAGAGATATTAGCAATTGAGAGGAATGAGGGAGAAATCTCAGATGAGGATAAAACATTTTTCAAGAAACTAAATAAAAGGATAGTCGCCGCCATGATTATTGCAGCGATTTTGATTTCTACAATTATAGGAGTCGTTATAGTAAAGAATGTTATGGCAAAGAATACTGAAGAATCAGAGGTAGTAACAGTTCAAGCAGCAAAGCAGGATATTCAAAAGACAATATCCGCTACAGGAACAATTATTTCTTCAGAGGAAACTTCAGAGACAGCATCAGTTACAGGAAGCTATCCCGTAGCAGAGGTATATGTGAAGGTTGGCGATGTTGTTAAGAAAGGAGATCCTCTTTATAAGCTTGATATGAAAGCAATGAAGGAACAGCTGTCATATCAGCAGCAGGCACTTAGCATCCAAAATCAGCTGAATGATATTTCAAAACAAAATGCTGAAAGAGGATTGCAGAGTACAAAGGATAATGGCGCTATTGCAGTTATGGATGCAAGCCGTGACATAGAAAAGAAGCAGCAGGCTATTGTTGAAGCAGAAAGAAAAGTGAAGCAGGTAAAAGACGATATAGCAAATGCTTATGAGAATGTAAGAAAAGCAGAAAATGCTTGGGAAGAAGAAAAGCGTAAGGCTGGTAATGGTGACGAAGGCGCAGATACAGTTGGAACAAAGGCAGCTGTTGATAGTGCTGTGACCGAGAGAAAGAATGCTGAGGCGGCTTTACAACCAGCGAAAGATGCTTTGGCAGAAGCGCAAAAGGATTTGCAGTACGAAACCATAAAGGCAGAAAAGGCTAAGAAGGATGCTAATGATGCAATACTGGATAAATATATGGCTTCAAGAA
Source organism: Pseudobutyrivibrio sp. (assembly GCA_017557715.1). Lineage (GTDB taxonomy): Bacteria > Bacillota > Clostridia > Lachnospirales > Lachnospiraceae > Pseudobutyrivibrio. The sequence goes on along the minus strand of JAFYYE010000160.1, from coordinate 2,597 downwards.
CAGAGGAACTTTCAGCTCAGCAGAACAGCCTTACATCTAAACAGGAGATGAGCAAGGCGAAGGAAGAACTTTCAAAGGAAGTTGTATATGCGTCTCAGGATGGAACAGTTACTAATGTAAATATCAAGCCAGGACAGACCTTTAGCGGCGTGGACCCAGTAGTAATAAATAATGTTACAAATCTAAAAGCCACATCTGATATCGATGAAGCACAGATTGCAAATGTTCAGGTAGGACAAAAGGTTCAGATAAAAACAGATGCCTCAGGGGATGCAGTTTTAGATGGTACTGTTGTTTTTGTATCACCCACAGCGACAAAAAACAGTAACAAAAACACAGAAAATCAATCATCAACTGCATCAGTATCAAAAAGCCGTGCCACATACAGAGTGGATGTGACAATCGATAGCTCTAATGAATCACTTCGACTTGGCATGACTGCAAAGATGACATTTATCATCGCCAATAGCCAAAATGCCCTTGCTGTTCCTTCGGCTGATATTCAGACTGATGCAGATGGAAGTAAGTATGTAGTTGTACAACAGCAGGATGGCACCACTAAAAATGTAAAGGTTGAGACAGGTATTTCTGATGAGTTTTACACTGAGATTATTGGTGGTGAGCTAAAGGAAGGTCAAGAGATTGTTGAAGCTTCAATGGATGGCGGCGCAGATGCTGTGCTTGATGTAATGGGTGCAGACGGAGGAATTTATGATGAGTAAAGAAAAAGAAATCTTATTATCTGCCAGAAATATTAGAAAAAGCTATTATATAGGAACTCCAAACGAACTGGAAATTTTGCATGGCATAGATTTGGATATTCGTAAAGGCGAATTTGTATCTATAGTAGGTCAGTCGGGCTCTGGAAAAAGTACTTTAATGAATATCCTTGGTATTTTAGATAGACAGACAGCAGGTGAGTATGTTCTTAATGGGGTCAATATTTCTAAGGCGCCAGCTAAGCAGTTGTCCAAGCTTAGAAATAAACACATTGGCTTTGTGTTCCAGACCTACAATTTGATTGCCCGTACCGATGCTCTTTCGAATGTGGAAATGCCGATGCTCTATGCAGGGATTTCTCCAAAAGAAAGAAGAGAGCGAGCAATAGAGTTATTAGAAATGGTAGGAATGAAGGAGCGACTTCATCACACTCCAGATGAGCTTTCTGGTGGACAAAAGCAGAGAGTTGCCATCGCCAGAGCCATGGCTAATAATCCGGATATCATTTTGGCTGATGAGCCAACAGGAGCCCTTGATTCTGGTACAGGTCGAATGGTGATGGATATATTCCACGAGCTTCACGAAAAGCAGGGAAAGACAATCGTGTTAATTACTCATTCAAATGAGCTTGCAGCGGAGACTCCAAGAATAATCACAATCAGTGATGGAAATATAATTAATGAAAAGATAAATGAGGTTGAAGGATTGATGAACAATCCTGAAAGGAAAATCGTATGTTAGTTGAGAATTGCAAGCTTGCAATTATAAGTATAAAGGCCAATAAAATGAGGGCATTCCTTACAATGCTTGGAATTATTATTGGTGTTGCAGCTGTAATTGCAATTATGACAGTGGGAAATTCCATGACTAAGGGCGTTCAAAAGCAGCTTGAAAGTTATGGTGTTCAAAATATTGATGTGTATATTTCACAAAAGGATTATTCTCTAGAACTGTCCGAGGGCGAGGAAGAAAACCTAAAATTTAAGCCAGAAGACATTCATTCCCTTTCAGAACATTTTGGTAAGAAGATCGCTGCTATATCCATGGATTCAAGCCTGGGTAACGGGACAGTTCTAGTAAATAATAAAAAAGCAAAGGTAGATGTTACTGGCGTTAGCGCAGGATATTTCAAGGCAAACAATGTAAAGCTAAAGTCGGGAAGCTACTTTAATGAATATGCATATAGACAGGGCACCAACGTGGCTCTTGTTTCAGAAAAATATGCAAAACAGATAGCTGGCGATAATTATGAAACTGAGGATGTAATAGGAAAGACCTATGAGGTCAATATTAATGATGAATATATGAATCTTACTGTTGTAGGAATCTATGAAGAAAAAAAGGCTGGTGGAATGGGCGGAAGTGCGTCAAATGCCCAGATTACTGCTATGTATATTCCTCTTTTTACTGCATGGAATTTTAATCACAACAAAGATATGTATTCTCCGACAGTGGTTGCAGCAGAAGGTGTTGATGCAGTAGCACTTTCTAATGAGATAAAAGCATATCTCAATAAGACAATGGCAAACCAGCTTGGTGATAAATTTATGGTGGATGCCTATAGTAATCAATCTATGATTCAGGAAAACACCAAGATGATGAATCAGCTTACAATGGCAATATCTCTTATTGCGGCCATTGCACTTATAGTAGGTGGAATCGGTGTTATGAATATAATGACTGTCTCTATTACAGAACGTACAAGAGAGATTGGAACCAGAAAGGCACTTGGAGCTGAGGATTCCATGATTATGCTTCAGTTTATTAGTGAAGCGATTATTCTATGTCTCATAGGTGGACTAATAGGAATGCTAATTGGTGTAGTTTTGGGAGATGTGGCATCGAAACTAATGGGCTACGCACCAACTATATCTGTA
>JAFYYE010000159.1 GCA_017557715.1 Pseudobutyrivibrio sp. | reverse complement strand
GCCTAACGGACAGATAGAAGAGAAAAGAGCTATGATCATTGATTTTGAGCATCCATTTGATGCTGAGAGAAATGATTTTTTGGCTATAAAAGAATTAAAGATACATGGAGATTTGTATCGTAGACGTACTGATATTGTTGGCTTTGTAAATGGTGTACCGCTATTATTTGTAGAGTTAAAGAAAAATTCTGTAGATGTTCAGAATGCATATACCGATAACTACACAGATTATTTGGATACAATTCCACATTTATTCTATTACAACGCATTTTTGATGCTTTCAAATGGCGTTGAAGCTAAGGTTGGTACTCTTGGAAGTAAATATGAATTCTTCCATGAGTGGAAGAGATTAAATGAGAGTGATGAAGGCAATGTCGCTCTTGAAACAATGCTTAGAGGTATCTGTAAAAAGGACAACTTCCTTGATTTATTGGAGAATTTTATTCTTTATGATCATTCTGGTGGAAACACTATTAAAATTCTTGCCAGAAACCATCAGTATCTAGGTGTAAATGAAGCGGTAAAAGCTTATGAAGCACGTAAGCTTAATGATGGTAAGTTAGGTGTTTTCTGGCATACACAAGGGTCTGGAAAGAGCTATTCAATGCTTTTCTTATCGCAGAAAATACGAAGAAAGTTTGCGGGTTCACCAACGATTGTTGTTTTGACAGATCGCGAAGAATTGAATACGCAGATTAGTGATACTTTTGAGAACTGTGGTCTTCTTGGAAAAACTAAGGCATCGCAGTACACGGCAACAAGCGGAGATGATCTTGTTGAAAAACTGAAAGGTAATCCTAGCTTTATCTTTACACTTATTCAAAAGTTTAATAAAAAGCCTACAGAACCTATTTATCCTGATCACGACATCATAATTATGTCTGATGAGGCACATAGAAGCCAGTACGGAATCTTTGCTGATAATATGGTTGGATTGTTGCCTACAGCATCTAGAATTGGATTTACAGGTACACCGTTACTATCAAGCGATAATATTACTGAGCGTACATTTGGTGGTTATATATCGATATATGATTTTAAGCGTGCTGTAGAGGATAAAGCTACTGTTCCGTTGTATTATGAAAATCGTGGCGAGAAGATTCTTGATATTCACAATCCTGAAATCACAGATGAAATCTTAGATGCAATTGAAGCTGCCGATTTAGACGAAGAACAGCAGGAAAAGTTAGAGCATGAGTTTGAAAAAGAAATACACCTTTTGACGGCTGAACCACGTCTTCGTTCTGTTGCAAAGGATTTTGTAAAGCATTACAGTGATCTTTGGACAAGCGGTAAGGCTATGTTTGTATGCCTTAATAAAGTCACATGTGTGCGCATGTATAACTTTGTTCAGGAATATTGGAAAATTGAAATCGATAGACTTGAGGAAGAAAAGAAGACTGCATCACAGCAGGAAGTGCTTGAATTAGATCGAAAGATAAAGTGGATGAAAGAAACTGAGATGGCAGTTGTCATATCTCAGGAGCAGAATGAGATTCAGACTTTCAAAAAGTGGGATTTGGACATCAAGGTACACAGAGCGAAGATGGAAAAACGTGAGCTGGATAAGGAATTTAAAGATTCAGAAAATCCGCTTCGTGTAGTATTCGTATGTGCGATGTGGCTAACTGGCTTTGATGTTAAATGCTTGTCTTGCTTATATTTGGATAAACCTTTAAAGGCTCATACGTTGATGCAGACTATTGCTCGTGCTAACAGAGTAAACGAAGGAAAGAGCAATGGTTTAATTATCGACTATATTGGTATCGTAAAAGCTTTGAGAAAAGCTCTTGCTGATTATACGGCAAATACTGGAGGCAGAAATACTGATCCGACTGTTGATAAGGCTGAATTGATAGCTCGTGTATTAGAGGTCATTTCTTCTGCGGAAGAGTTTTTGGAAGAAAAAGATTTTGAGCTTAATGACTTAATCTATGCAAAGGACTTTACAAAGCTTGGCATGCTACAAACGGCAGCTAATGCGGTATCTGATAGTAAGGAGTCAGCAAAACGTCTTATGACTTATGCTACTGAGCTTACTCGTATGATGAAGTATCTAGATAGAGATGATATTTCACCAGCGGATAGAGAAAGAAAAGATGCCATAATTGCCATTTTTGATGAGTTGAAGAAGAAAAAAAAGCATGTTGATACCGTTGAATTGATGGTACAAATCAATGGTATTTTGAGTGATTATATTACCATTGAAACCACTGTTGAAGCTGATGAAAAGTCAAAACGTTTTGACATTTCTAAGATTGATTTTGATTTGCTCCGTAGAGAGTTTTCTAAGGTAAAACAGAAGAATCTGATGCTTAAGGATTTGGATGAGCTTATTCAAATTAGGATTGACGGCATGCTTAGGGAAAATCCTACTCGTGTTGATTATTATGAGAGATATCAGAAGATTATCGAAGAATATAATCAAGAGCAGGATAGGGCCACCATTGAAAAGACATTTATGGATTTAATGGATTTGGCAAATTCTATGAATGAAGAAGAGCAACGATATGTCCGTGAGGGGTTCTCTAGTGATGAAGAATTATCTCTTTATGACTTGCTTTTTAATGAGAATCTTTCAAAAGAAGATATCAAAGCTATTAAAAAAGTGGCTGTTGATTTGCTTGAAAAGATTAAAGAACGTATCTCTCAACTTGATCATTGGACGGATAAGCAGGAAACAAAAGCAGAAATTGATAATCTTATAAGAGATACTCTTTGGAGGGAACTACCAGAGAGCTATGACGAAATATGTATATCTGAATATAGACAGAAGATATATGAGTATG
>JAFYYE010000158.1 GCA_017557715.1 Pseudobutyrivibrio sp. | reverse complement strand
AAGCTCATCAGGTTTGTGCATCAGTCTGTCTGTCATCTCCACCTGCTCCAGAAGCATCTTGGCGCGCTCTGTTCTCTCAGCTCTTCCCATTCCTGCGTACATCATAGGAAGTTCAACATTTTTAAGTGCTGTTGTTCTGGCTATAAGATTGTATGTCTGAAATACGAATCCAATCTTTTTATTTCTAAGTGCTGAAAGCTCGTGATCCTTAGCCTTCTCAATATCTATTCCATCAAGAGAGTATTCACCAGCTGTGGGTCTGTCCAAAGCACCGATGATATTCATCAGTGTAGATTTACCTGAACCAGACTGACCAACAATGGAAACAAACTCTCCCTTGTTAACTGTAAAATTCAGTCCGTGAAGTACCTCAAATTCGTTGGGTGTTCCAATAAAGAAACTCTTATGGATATTGCGAAGGTCAAGCATAGTATTTTCTGCCATAATAACCTCCTAATCGAAATACATGTAATCCATAATATCTGTACTTGGTCCGTCAGCTACAACTGCTTCTACAGTCATGCCCTTCTTCAGACCTTCGCCCTTAATTTCTACATAGTAATCGCTCTCAAGTCCCTTTGTAACCTTGACTTCCTTCTTTTTACCGTCATCCTCGACAACATTTACAAATAAAGTACCATCATCCTTCTTCTGGATACAATCATATGGAACGCAAAGCGCATTCTTAGCTGAATCGATAATTACGCTGGCCTTTGCAGTCATACCAACACGCATTCTCTTATCAGTGTCATTCATCTTAATCTTTACCTTATAACTTGCGACATTGCTGCCTGTAGCCTGCTGGCTGCCTGCACTGATAACACCCTCAGATGCAAGTGAAACGAATGTAACCTCGCCATCGAATGTCTCATCATTTGTAGCCTCAAACTTAACCTTTGCAGGAAGACCTGTCTCAATGTTTGCAATGTTGTACTCATTAACTGTAGCTTCTACTACGAACTCGCTTGTATCTGCTATCGTAAATACGGTATTACCCTGAGCATAGTTGTTACCCTCAGTAACATTCATTGTGATGATGTAACCAGAAATAGGAGCCTCTACATGAGTAGCATTCTTGCTTTCGTATACATTATCCTTTTCGTCGACCTGAGTGTAATTCTGTGCAAAGTTCTGCTTGAGCTGAGCAATGCTGATAGAATTCTGAGTCATGACAATTGTATTCTGAAGATCACGAATGCTATTCTTATAATCTTTTATTCCATCCTGCTTTGCCTCGTATGAATCCAATGTAAATCCATGTAATTCGCTACAAGCCTTTGTCTCTGAAACAAATCTAGCATCAGCATCTTCATTATATGGATATGCCATCTTCTTTTCCTTGGCATCCTTTAAGTTGTCATAATACTTCTTGTTGTCATCTAACCATTTCTGGTCCTTGTCAATTTTCTCCTGAATGTCAGTAATCTTTTTCTGAGCATCTTCAATCTCCTGCTGCATCTTAGCAATTGACTGATCTGTTTCAGCAGAATTGATACTATACTGCGCGTTTAACTCGGCAAGCTTTCTGTCGTAATCTTCTCCATCGAACTCTACAACAACTGAACCTGCTTCTACATAATCACCAACTTCATAGTTGATTTTCTTGACCTTGATACCGGTCATGCTTCCACCAATAGTAGATGTAACCTTTGCTGTGTCTGTGGCGGTAAGTGTTCCTGTAACACTAACAGACTTTGTCAAATCCATCTGATCTACTGTGGCTGTAACAGGCTGATTTGCCTGCTCCTCCAATAACGCCTGTGCCTTGGTCATACTATAGCGAACGTATCCAACAATCGCCAAAATGATTACCAGCACAATCACCAGCTTAAAATGCTTCTTTAAGAAGCGGCCGATTTTTCCAAAAACTTTCTTTACTGTTTCCATAAAAATTACATCCTCCATCTAGCTAAAAACCAATTAAACAGACAACTTGTTGTCCATAATCCACGCTGTTATAAAATAAAAAATGCCTGATAAGAAAAGATAAAATCCAATATTTGAAACTAGTCTTGGCATTGAATAAACATAAAATGCTCCAAGCAATGTATCATGCAAATTATCTACTAAAATCGCGATAATAATGAAAGCCACAAAGCTAAGCAATCCATTAATTCGATTTCCTTTTAAAAGTGTTGCGCAGATAACAACAGCTAAATACGCTACACATATCAGATATACCCATGATAAAACAACATCAAGTGAAGCCATGGCAAATGAAGAATAAGTAAACTCTTCGGTATCTCCAGAAATTATAACTCCAACTAAATCTAGCATTCCCTGAATATCCTCATACCGAACTACCAATAGCATGATGTCCAAAATAGCTAGTAAAATGAAAAATAATCCTGACAAAAGTACTGAGCCACCATTTTCTAATACCTTAGCACCTAAGATTTTGTAGCTGCTATTTGGTGTCATAAAAAGCATATAACTCTGCTTTGAATTTATATCCTTGCTAAGTATGTGAATTCCATAAACACCAATCAAGAATAATCCGCATATTGTAGTAAAAATTAAACCTACTATAGAGCTACCCCAAAGATCTTCGTTGTCACTAAAAACACCGAATAGGAATATAAGCTCAAAGAACGCTGTGAGACAAAGGACAAAACCTTTCATTTTCCATGTTTTTCTAAATTCGTATTTCATTAATGTTCCCATTAGCAGGCACCTCCCATTTCCACAGAACCATAGATTCCTCTATATTTATCTGCAAGAGATACTCCCTCGTTCTGCCTTAATTCTTCTACCTCATATATACCTACAAGATGAGCGTTGCTAATGAAGATTGCATAGTCCACAACTGACTCAAGCTCTTCAACAAGATGACTTGAAACTAAGAGAATCTTATCTTCTCCTGCATGTCTGATGATGGCATTTAACACCTCATCTCTTGCTAAAAGATCGATTCCATTAAGTGGCTCATCAAGCATATATACCTTGGCGTCTCTTGCCATTGTAACTGCCACCTTTACCTTTGCCATCATACCTGATGAAAGCTCTTTGCACTTAAGCGTCTTTTCAAGATTCATTTCCTGAAGCATCTCATCGTAAACTTCCATAGAAAAATCTTCGAAAAAGTCCTGATAATATTTTCCCACGTCACCGACTGTCATCCAGTCATAGAAAAATGGCTCTGTAGACATGTAAGCAACGTGCTTTCTACTTTCAACACCAACTGACTCATTATTATATTTAATGAATCCAGATGTTGGCTTAATAAGACCGGCTGCCATCTTCATCCAAGTGGTCTTGCCGCTTCCGTTAGGTCCGAGCATTGCGTAAATATGCCCAGGCTCAAGCTTCATTGAAATGCTATCAACGGCTGTTTTGCCAAGGAATTTCTTTGTAACTCCAAAACTTTCTAACATATCCCAATCCTTCCTTCATTATTTAGTTGTGTTTTTAATCATTTCGATTGCCTCTTCTTTTGTGATTCCCAGCTCATTAATCTGCTTAAGGAAATCCTCCAGGCACCCCTTAGCCATCTCCTGACGGCACTGCTTGATTTTACCCATATCTTCTGTCACGAATGTACCCATACCTCTCTTTGTGTAACAAACCCCTTCTCGTTCTAATTCCTGATAAACTCTGGCAGCAGTATTTGGATTGATTGTGTACTGCACCGCCAAGTCCCTACTGGAAGGAAGCTTTTCACCACTTTTTATTCGTTCATTAATGATATCCAGCTTTAACGCAGTGATAACTTGAAGATAAATAGGTGTTTTTGAATCATACTGCATACTTTATACTCCTCTTCTTGTCGCGTGAGTCTATACATTGCATCTGTGTACTATGTAGATAGTACACTATGACAATCATACTGTCAACACCCTAATAAAAAAATCCCCGAAGGGATTTTTTTATGCTTTCTTCATATCAGTCCAATACATACTCTTAAATTCCGTAGGTGTACATCCTTTTTGAATCTTGAACATTCGTATAAACGAAGATATGGATGTGAATCCGCAATTAAGAGCTACGTCTGTAACAGACACTCCTGGCTCCACTAAAAGCTCCTGAGCCTTAGCTATTCGTTTTTGATTTACATATTTATAGAAGCTAGTTCCTGTGAACTGCTTGAAAAGTCTTTCGAAATAGAACTTACTGAATCCGCTCATGTCAGCAATATCATCAAGCTTCAGATCCTCTGAACAATGTGCGTTTATGTAATCGCATATCTCCATAAACTTTGGTGCATACTCTTCTTTTACAATAGGATTATAATCCGTATTTACGTTGTTATTAGAGTAGTTTGTTCCTATGAGAACAAGCATCTGCAATAACTGACTATAAATATTAACCTCTGAGAATGGAGAATTCTCCATATATTCTTCTCTAATATTAATCAGCATATTCTTTAGTTTTCCGTGAATATCCGGATATTCCTCTGGAGTAATGATGCAATATGGAGACATAATGGAAAACAGCACCTCAACCTCCCTCATAAATCGAAGAGTGGTTGTGTTAGGCTGAAATATTATTCGTCGTCCTGTAGGCGGTGCCACTATAGAATGAACACAGCCAGGGCAAATGATACATATATCATCTTCTCTGAGCTGTACCTCTGCATTAGAAAAAATCATTTTATAACCATTTTCAACTGGCATTACTATTTCGACTGCGGGATGCCAATGCATTGGATAATCCTCATACTGAGTATTATCATACAGCTTCAAACCTGTGCTCTGTTTGTAATTAACCGTCTCAAAGATACCATCTAAACTTTCAATCATTATTCTTCTCCTCTTGTTTGCCCCCTCAAAGCAACAATTGATAAATTGCTTCGTGTATAATTTTTGCCTTTTTTCCACAAAAAATCAAGAGTGTTTTCAAATAATTACCCCATACGGTTGTTGATTTTGTGCATTTCGACTAATACTTACCTAATTGCTTAGTAAATCATAGACAAAAGACTGATAATTCAAATTCGTTTTTGAGCAATTTTTGATAATCAATCAACAACAATTTTAAAGATTGTGTCTAAATTGTGTGTTAAATTAGATTTATAAAAATAGTTAACAGACAAATGAATAAATTAAAAGCAAATAGGGGGCTTTTTTCATTTGCCTAATGAGAAGGAGGAGACGTAATGAAAAAGAAACTTCTTGCGACATTAATGTCAGCAATGATGATCGCTTCTGTCTTTACAGGTTGCGGCTCATCAGGTTCATCTGATTCTGCTAGCTCTGGTTCAGATGCATCAGCAGATGGCGTGCAGGAGATCACCTGGATGTTCTGGGATGACCTCGATGCAACACAGGATCTTATCTCTCTTGGATACAAGGAGAACGTTGAAAGATTCAACAAGGATTATGAGGGAAAGTATCACGTAAACGTTGTTACAACAAACCTCGAAGAATACTATGACAAGTTAAATGCATTGGTAGCTGCAGGGGAAACACCTGATGTATTTATCGTCAGCCCAGGTCCACAGCTTACAGATTATGTAGCACCTGGTATCGCTGCTCCACTTGATGACTATCTTGCACAGGATGGATGGAAAGATACATTCACAAGTGATGCAGTATTCACACAGCAGACATATGACGGCAAGATTTATGCTGTACCTCTTAACACAGCTGCAGCTTGCTGCTTCTATAACACAGAGATGTTCGAAAAAGCTGGTGTAGAAGTTCCTACAAACTGGGATGAAATGCTTGACGCTTGCGACAAGCTTCAGTCAGCAGGCTTTACACCAATCACAATTTCAGCTGGTACAGCATGGTGCCTTTCAATGGTAGCTGGTTACCTTTGCGAAGCTGAAGGTGTTGACCTTTCTAAGCTTGCAGATGGTTCTGCTTCTTGGGAGGATGGAAAGCTTGAGGCAGCTGCAACAAAGCTTCTTGACCTTTCTAAGTACTTCCAGCCAACAGCTGCTGGTGATACAAACGATGTTGCTACAGCAAACTTCTACAACGAAGAAGCTGCTATCCTTATTCAGGGTTCATGGGCAATCGGCCAGATTAACGGCGAAAACCCAGAGTTCGAGTCTAAGTGTGGTGTATTCCAGTTCCCTGGTGTACAGAGACTTATTGCTAAGTCTGATTCACTTTGCATGAGCTCATCAACAAAGTCTCCTGAGGCTTGCGCAGCATTCATGAAGTACTTCACAGATGACACAGCTCAGAAGTACACAGCAGAAGTTGGTGGAAAGATTCCTGTAACAAAGGTTGAATACGATGCTTCAGCAGCACCTGCTCAGCTTGCTTACGTAATGGATATCTTTGAGAATGCAAAGGGAACATTCGGATTCTACAACGAGTCAATGCCTACAACAGAGACAGGCTCACACTTCGATGACACAATGGTATCAGTATTCCTTGGTGATATGACACCAGCTGATGCTGCTAAAGACATGGAAGAGTTCTACCAGGCAAACTGCCGATAACATTCTTTTTCTTCAATACCTTTATTGTATATGGGGCGCAACTTCCCTGCGCCCCGATTTTTTTAAACATTTTTAGGCGGTAACAAGTATATTTTTAAGGAAAATAAGTTATGGATAAATTATTAAGAAACAAAAAAGCCATCATTATTTTTATGGCACCAGCGTTAATTCTATTCACATTAATTTTATTTATTCCAATCTGCCAGTCAGTTTATTACTCATTTTGTGACTACAACGCATTAACACCTGCTAAATGGGTTGGATTAAAAAACTATCAGGGATTACTTGGGGACAAAACATTAAAAATTGCATTAAAGAATTCAGTTTTCTTCCTTATTTATTCCTGCGTGACTCAGCTTATTATGGGTCTGTTCTTAGCAGCCCTTCTTACAAATATAGATAAAGGAAGAAACCTTTTCAAAAATATCATCTATTTACCATGTGTTCTTTCTTCTGCAGCACTTGGTCTGTTATGGATGTTCATCTTCAGCCCTAAGCTTGGTATTAACCAGCTTCTTCAGAAAATAGGCATGGAAGGCCCTCTTTGGCTTATGGACACAAAGGGATTTATCATCCTTCCAATGTGGGTAATCGCATTCGTTGCTTTATGGCAGTATGTTGGTCAGTCAATGATGCTTTACATGGCTCAGATTTCAGGCATCAGTAAATCCTTATATGAAGCAAGTTACATTGATGGTTGCAGCAAGGCGAAGAGCTTTAGATATATCACTCTCCCGCTTGTTCGTCCTATGGTTGCAACCGCAATGTCACTTAATGCAATCGGATCATTAAAGTTCTTCGACATGATTTTCAACATGACAGAAGGTGGTCCAAACCACAAGACAGAGGTTCTTGCTACTCACCTTTATCAGCAAGGATTTAAGTACTTCAAGTATGGATATGCCAGCGCAATCGGTGTTTTACTCCTTGTGCTTTGTCTAGCTGTAACACTGTTTATAAACAAGGTTGTAAAGACCGAGCCTTATGAGATGTAGGAGGTTTTATATTATGAAGAAAGTATCTATAGCTAAAATAATTATTTACATCTTTTTGGTGATTATGGCTGTGCTTTACCTTGCTCCTTTGCTTTGGACATTTAACGTAGCCTTTAAGACAAATAAGGAGATATTCACAGCTCCTTTTGCTTTACCACAGAATCCTACTATGGAAAACTTCACCTTCGCATGGACAGCAGGTAAGCTTGGCATCGCAACACTTAACTCATTTATTGTCTGCGTTGTAACACTGCTCTTTTCTATGATTATCGGTTCTATGGCAGCCTTTGGTATTGCACGCTTACGTTGGAAGTTTTCACATTTAGCACTTGTGTACTTCCTTACTGGAATGATGATTCCTGTACACTGCGTTTTGATTCCACTTTTCACTCGCTTCGCAAAAGTCGGACTTTCAAACAGCCTTACAGGTCTTGTTCTTCCATATTTGACCTTCTCTCTTCCAATCACAATCTTTATTATGGTTGGCTTCTTCGAGGGAATGCCAAACGAGCTTATCGAAAGTGCCTGCATTGACGGTGCATCAATTTATCAGATTTTCTTCAAGGTTTGCCTGCCATTAGGCAAAACTGGTCTTTTTGTTACAGGACTTATGACCTTCGTAGGAAACTGGAACGAGCTCTTACTTGCAATGGTATTTATATCTGACGATATGAAGAAAACACTTCCTGTTTCTCTTTCAAAATTCGTTGGACCTTATAATACAAACTATTCACAGATGTTTGCAGCCATCATCATCGCAATCATACCAACAATCATTGTATATTGCGCTTTCTCTAACCAGATTGTAGATGGATTGACCGCAGGTGCTGTTAAGGGATAAGGAGGATAATTTCAAAACTTGATTTTGAAATTATTCTCCCACAACCCACTCCATTGCCGAAGGCAATTATAGATGAGTGGGTTTTCCCGCTGACATTATGGTGAATAAATTATTTAAGGAGACAAAGAGAATATAATGAAAACACAAAACAAACCCCTAGTTACTGAACTTTTCACGGCTGATCCATCAGCTCATGTTTATGAGGACAAAATTTACATCTATCCTTCTCATGACATTCCACACAATGGGGAAGACAACGACAACGGTGACGAATATCAGATGGAGGATTATCATGTTTTCTCTATGAGCGAAGACAGTGATGAAGTCATCGACCACGGAATGGTTTTACATCAGGATGATGTACCATGGGTAAGCAACCAGATGTGGGCTCCAGACTGCGTATTTAAAAATAACACTTATCATCTTGTATTTCCTGCAAGAGACAAAGAGGGAAACTTCAGACTTGGTATTGCAGAAAGTAAAAATCCAGCAGGACCATTCGAGCCAAGACCAGAATGTATTCCTGGTAGCTTTAGTATTGACCCATGCTCTTTCATCGATGATGACGGACAGGTTTATATATACTTTGGTGGTCTCTGGGGCGGTCAATTAGAGAAATATCGTACAGGAAAGTTTGATCCTAATGGAACAGAGCCCCCAAAGAATGAGCACGCTGTATGGCCTAAGGTAGCTCCTATGAAGGATGACATGAGTGAATTTGCAAAAGCTCCTTCAGATGTAGTTATCTTTGATGAGAATGGCAATGAGCTTCTCGCAGGCGATGAAGATAGAAGATATTTTGAAGATCCATGGATGCACAAGCACAATGGAAAGTACTACTTCTCTTACTCAACAGGAACAACACACTATATCGTATATGCGGTAGCAGACAATCCTTACGGTCCATTCACATATCAAGGTAGAATTTTAGAGCCAGTACTTGGATGGACAACACACCACTCTATCGTAGAATATCATGGTAAGACATATCTCTTCTATCATGATTGCGAGATTTCAAAGGGTATCAACCACAGACGAAATGTTAAGTACTGTGAGCTTAAGTATCGTGAGGATGGAAGCATCGAAACAATAACACTAGAATACAAATAAAAAAGGAAAGAGCACAGCGCGGGCTGTGCTCTTGTTTATTCTAATTCTCAAATGTTTTTAAGATTTTTTCAGCAGCTGTAACAATCTTTTCATTAATTCCTGAAGCTATAAGCGTAGCTTTTGACTCACCAGATCTTAAACGCTCAAGAACAACAGGTATATAATCTGATGCCTCATCAATTCCTTCAATTATTCATAGTACTCTTCCTCTGTAGCGAAAAGCTCATATGAGCCATCTACTAAACCCATGTAACCATCACCTACAACATATCCTTTCATAATCTGTACCTCCAATTTAACCAACACTACGTTATCAACTGTCTAAATTATGCAATAATCTTATGGGTATAAATATGTACATGATGGTTAATGGCCCAATAATATTGTAAAATAGTACCATGTATTGGGATTGTATAAGGGGAGGGAAATTTTGAAAACATTAAAAAAGAAATTATTATCTATCGTATTTTCTCTAAGTTTATTAATATCATTACTTTGTGCTGAAAGTGATGTGGCAGTGGCACAGAGTTCATCCGCCACTCCTCTTTTTGATTCGCCCGCCTGGATAACCAATTTACCACAGGCTCAGGAATCCACACAGATGCTTGTTGTAGCTCATATGTATGGGGCAATCTCATGGATTACTCTTAATGAAAAAGGGGCTGATGGAAAATGGCGAGTGATTATGAATACTCTAGGCTACACTGGAAAGAAGGGCTTCGGTAAAACAAAAGAAGGAGACAAGAAAACTCCTGTTGGTACTTTTACCTTCAATGCTGCTTTTGGAATAGCTCCTGATCCTGGCTGCCAGATACCATACACTCAGGTCACCAATGACATGTACTGGTCTGGAGACCCTCGACCTGGCATGCAATACAACAAGCTAGTCAGCACCAATGATTACCCAAATCTGAATACAAAAAGAAGTGAACACATTATAGACTACACTGGCTTCTATCAATACTGCCTAAATTTAAGCTACAATGAGGAAGGCACACCTGGACTTGGCTCAGCGCTCTTCCTTCACTGCATCGGCCCAAATCGCCCATTCACAAGTGGGTGTGTAGCCATTCCTGAAGACCAGATGTTGATAGTTATGCAGAATGTAAAACCAGATTGTACCGTGGTTATAGATACATTAGAAAACTTAGGTGGAAAATAAAAAAAGAGTTCTGGAAAACCAGAACTCTTTTTTAATGCGGGTGACAGGACTTGAACCTGCACGTCGGGGACACTAGAACCTAAATCTAGCGCGTCTGCCAATTCCGCCACACCCGCATGAATCAAGGTCTTGATATAAAAATCTACGACCTCGATATCGGCTCATCGACTTAGATAATATATCACAAATCAGCCGATGAATGCAAGGAAAAATTCTTTTATTTTAATATCGCATTTGCGATATCATGTCTCATATATTTATTCTCAAATTCAATCCACTCAGTAGCCTCATAAGCCTTAGCGCGAGCCTCTACTAAATCCTTACCAAGTGCTGTAATTCCAAGAACACGACCACCGTTTGTTACTATCTCGCCCTTATCGTTCTTTGCTGTTCCGGCATGGAAGCAATAGTAATCTTTATTATTGAACTTCTCAAAGCCTGTGATAGGGAATCCCTTTTCATAAGAAACAGGATATCCATCAGAAGCAAGTACTACACACACACAAGCTTCATCAGAGAACTTAAGATCAATCTTATCAAGTGTGCCATCGATGCAAGCTTCAAACACATCGATAATATCATTCTCAAGACGAGGAAGAACTACCTGTGCCTCTGGGTCACCAAAGCGAGCATTGTACTCAAGCACCTTTGGGCCATCCTCTGTAAGCATAAGACCGAAGAAGATAACACCCTTGAATGGTCTGCCCTCTGCTTTCATGGCATCAACAGTAGCCTGGAAAATATTCTTTTGGCAGTACTCTTCAATCTCCTTTGTAAAGAATGGCGATGGTGAGAAGTTACCCATACCACCTGTGTTAAGACCTGTATCTCCATCACCTGCGCGCTTATGATCCTGTGCTGATGACATAATCTTTACAGTGTTTCCATCAACAAAGGAAAGAACTGAAACCTCACGTCCTGTCATGAATTCCTCAATAACCATAGTGTTTCCAGCATCACCAAACTTTTTGTCTGTCATGATTTCTGCAACACCTGCAACGGCCTGCTCATGGTTCTCGCAGATAAGAACGCCCTTACCAAGCGCAAGACCATCAGCCTTAAGAACGATTGGATACTTTGCTGTCTCAAGATACTTTAAAGCTGCTTCTGGGTCTGTGAAGTTCTCATAACCTGCTGTTGGGATGTTATACTTCTTCATCAAGTCCTTTGAGAATGCCTTTGAGCCCTCGATAATAGCTGCATTCTTTCTAGGACCGAAGCAACGAAGGCCTGCCTCCTCAAACTTATCTACAACACCACCTACAAGTGGGTCATCCATACCAATTACAGTAAGGTCGATTTCCTTTTCCTTTGCAAAAGCTACAAGCTTATCAAACTCCATAGCCTTAATATCTACGCACTCAGCAAGCTCTGCAATACCTGCATTTCCTGGTGCGCAGTAAATCTTATCTACCTGTGGGCTTCTAGATACCGCAAGTGCGATTGCGTGCTCTCTTCCGCCACTACCTACGATTAAAACCTTCATATCATTATTCTCCTATCTTTACTCGTCCATCCACTACAGTAACCAAGCCGCGTGCGATTAAGTCGATTGCGCGAGGCATAATTACCCACTCGGCCTGTTCCATAACACGGCGCTGGAGAACCTCTGGTGTATCACCTTCCTGTACCTCTACAGCCTTCTGTAAGATGATTGGACCAGTGTCGGTGCCTTCATCCACAAAGTGACATGTAGCTCCGGTGACTTTTACGCCACGCTCCAGTGCGCCCTCGTGAACCTTCAATCCATAATATCCTGTACCGCAGAAGCTTGGGATAAGTGATGGATGAATATTGATGATTTTATATTCATATTTACGAATCATCTCTGGTGGGATTACAACTAAGAATCCTGCCAATACAACTAAATCAACATTGTAAGAATCAAGCTTCTCAAGGAATGCTTTGTTGAACTCCTCGCGGCTGGCAAAATCCTTAGGGCTGATGCAAACGCCTTCAATGCCAGCTTTTTCAGCGCGCTCCAATGCATATGCATTTTTATTATTTGAGATTACGACAGCAATCTCAGTATTATGGATTGTTCCATTATCAATGGCGTCGATAATAGCCTGAAGATTGGTACCTCCGCCTGATACACAAACTGCTATTTTCATTAGACTAAATCTACTCCCTTTTCACCGTCTACAATCTTACCAACTACATAAGGTGTATCTCCTGCAGAGCGCATAGCTTCCATTGTCTTATCTACATCAGCTGGGTCTACAGCAACAATCATACCAAGACCCATGTTGTAGGTATTGTACATCATCTGCTCAGATACGTT
>JAFYYE010000157.1 GCA_017557715.1 Pseudobutyrivibrio sp. | reverse complement strand
GGCTTGTCTTGTACTTGGAGGAGGCCTTGGAATTTACCACTTCTACACTGAAAATCAGATTGAAGCTATGAACAATGAAATAGTTTCCAAGATGTTTGTTCAGATGGATAAAGAAAAGTCCAATGAAAATAACGTAGACATTTTCGACACTGTGAATGTAGCGCGTGATGGTGAGGAGCTTATAGAAGAAGGTGACGATCAGACAAAGAAGGAATCCCTGGTTCCGGCGGATGGACGAGAATATATTGGAATTATAGAAGTGCAGGAGCTTGGAATACGTCTTCCAGTGCTTAAGAATTACACAGATGCAGATATGAAGACTACACCTTGCGTATACTTTGGTACAAGAGAAAACGATAATCTGGTTATAGTTGGCCATAACTATGACAGCCAGTTTGGCAATTTCAATAAGCTGGATTCTTCACAGGAAGTTAACGCAATTTTAACACTTCTTGATGGAACAAAATATTATTATAAGAGTAAGTCATTAGAGAATCTTAATCCTAACCAGATAGATGAAATGCTTTCTGGAGAATGGGATATGACATTATTTACATGTAGTTATTCAGGAGAAAAGAGAATTGCGCTGAGATTTGACCTGGTGAGGTAAGACATGCAGCTGATGGGAATTGGACTGGATTTGTTCTCAGTCTTAATTACATTTGTTATTTTAGTGGGCGTCTTATTAGGTAAAAGGAATGCGATGAACGAGTATTTCCCAATCCTTTTGCTAATGAACGCCCTAATGGTGTTTGCAGACATGGGAGTGCAGGCTTTTGCTGGCTCACCTGATAATGTCACAATGTTAAAATGCTCCTTAATTTTGCAAGGGGCTTTTACCTATGTGAGCATATCTGGTCTGAATCTGTATGTAGATAAATTGATTACCAGAAAAATGGGAAAACGTCCGCTTTTTAGAATCGTCCCATTTGTTATCTGCATGATAATGATTTTGTTTTGGATAACATCTGCTTTGCACGGGTTTGCCTTTAAGGTGAATAATGATGGAACCTATGAACAGGGGCAGCTGTACTTTTTCGTTGTACTTATTGGATGCATCATAGCAATTTATATTTTCTTTAGAATACTTGTAAATCATCTGACACAGACCCTTGATTCTAATATATGTGTGTCACTTTATCTGGTTATTATTGTGCCAATTGCCATGTTGTTTCCAGCACTTTATTTTGAGTGCTTGTCACTGTTTTATGGAGCGGTAACTGTTAGCTATCTAATTATGTTTATTGCCATCCATGTAAGCACGGAGCAACATGTGGTAGAGCAGCAGATTGACGATACAATCATGCAGACGGACCTTATTATTTCGGAATTACAGCCCCATTTTATGTTTAATTCACTTACTAATATCAAGTATTTGATTAAAAAGAATCCGGAACTTGCGGTGGAGGCGATTGATAAGTTTACAAAGTATCTTCGAAGAAATTTGGATACTGTAGAGGATTCGAATTTGATTCCTTTTAGTGAGGAATTGGAGCATACTAAGACATATCTTTGGCTGGAGCAGCTTAGATTTATTGATTTGAAGGTGGAATATAGTATCGATGTGGATGAATTCTATGTGCCACCACTTTCACTTCAACCGATAGTTGAGAATGCTGTGAAGCATGGTGTTACAAAGAAACTGGGAGGCGGCACCGTCAAAATAATGGTGCGGGAGGAAAAGGATTGTTTTAAAATTATAGTTAAGGATGATGGCTTAGGATTTAAGGCTGATGATCTTCATGATGATGAACATGACAATGTGGGGTTAAAGGATATCCGAAAGCGATTATATGACATGAATAAATCGAAGGTTTCTATTGCTAGTACAGAGGGAGTTGGAACAACAGTTACTTACTGGATTATGAAGGGGGAGGACTGAGTCCATGGTATTATTCAGAGAAGATGAAGTAAAAGAAGAGGAAGTTAAGGAAGAAGTAAAGGAAGAACTCAACGAAGAATTAGCAGAAGAAATAGAGAAGGAAGTAGAAAAAGAATTAGCTGAAGAAGTAGAAGAAGTTGCTGAGGAAGTAGCAGAAGAGGCAGTTGCTGAGGCTGTAAAAGTAGAAGCTACTGAAGAAGTAAAAAATGAAGTATCAGCTGATTTGGAAAAAGAAGTGGAAAAGGTGGAGGCGCAAGAGGAGACTCAGCTGGAAAAGGAGGTAAATGCCCTTCTTAAGGAGCTGGAGGAGATTGAGAAGTCTCTTGGTATGCAGTCTAATTTTAGTGATGAAGACTTCCCTCCTTTCAAGCCTGTT
>JAFYYE010000156.1 GCA_017557715.1 Pseudobutyrivibrio sp. | reverse complement strand
TATGAATACAGCCTTGAAATGTGGGTTTGTACTAGACAGAAAAAATATTGTTATTAAAAGAAAAGACTGAATGTCGCCACAGTCTGTGGCAATTTTGAAAGTGAAACAGGGGGAATAATTATGGCAGCAGCAATTATTTATTTATCAATTTCATTTTTAGTTTCATTAATTTTTGTGATTATAGGAATAGTCCAACTTCATGCAAAAAATCCAGTAAGTATAAACACAGGAGAGAAGCCTCCTAAGGCTGAAGAATTAATTAGTGTTGAAGTATGGAATCGTAAACACGGTAGAAATTTCATAATATATGGATGCTTATTGTTTATAACAATGGTTTTGTTTGGGATATCTCAGGTATTGATTGAGAATTCCATGCTTTCATTAATCATATTTGCTTTAGCAATAATTGGGGAAATAGCTTGGCTTGAGTTTGACCATATTTATCTTAAGAAGAAGTTAATAATAAAGGATATTGCATAAACTGTTTCTAAAATGTATGATAAGTACATAGATTACAAAGAAAGAGAGGTGTTCAATTATGATGAATAGAAGAGTGAATATAACATCTGAATATCTGTTGAAGACCTCGGCATATTTTTAATAAGAAATTATTTTACCGTGGTTTACTAAGCCACGGTATTTTTTTGCCAACACTTCTAGGATATTCATACAAGCCTTTAGTTACCAATTATATAATTACATTTTATGGAGGAATCTTATGATTAGTCTTAGAAAAATTACAGAAGAAAATTTTATTGATGCGTTCAATTTACATCTTGCACAAGGACAGGATAAGTTTGTTTCTCACCCAATTCGAAGCCTTGCTCAGGCTTATGTATACAGAGATCAGTGTCAGCCATTTGGAATCTATGATGATGACATGATGGTTGGGTATGTCATGGTAATTTATGATTATGATATTCCGGAGTACGACATCTGGCATATGATGATTGATGAAAAGTATCAGGGAAGAGGATATGGAAAAGCTGCCCTTGAGGAGATTCTGTCCTACATAAGTACAAAGCCTTTTGGTGATTCTTGTAGAGTTACACTTACTTGCAATGAAGAGAACAAGGTCGCGCTGACATTGTACAAAAATCTAGGTTTTGAAGAGACCGGTGTGGTATATGATGATGAAATTGAGTTATCGATGTTTGTTAATCAAACAATGAGATAATTCGGAAATTCCGAATTTCTACTAAGCATATAAATTATTAATGGAGAAGTATGTAACTTGGTTTACTTAAAGAATTTTTATTTTGCATCAGGCATAGCTGAGGAATTGTATTTAAATGATATCCGAAGAACTTGTTATGACAGCTTTTATCCTTTTATGATTCTGCCACAGAAGGGCATAGATGAAATAGAGTTTAAAGATGTTACTATCCTCTATGGTGGCAATGGCTCTGGCAAGAGCACAATGCTTAATATAATAGCGGAGAAAATTGGTGCCGAGAGAATGGCTCCTTATAATCGCTCTAATTTCTATGAGGATTATCTGGGTTATTGTGATCTGGATTATATCAATGCACAGATGGAAGAAAAGCTTATCATCACCTCTGATGATATTTTTGACTATATGCTTGATATAAGAAGATTAAATGAGGGGATTGATACAAAAAGAGAAGAGCGCTTGGAGGAATACCTGGATTACAAGTACAGCTCTTATCAGTTGAAATCAATAGATGATATCGAGGAGCTGAGAAAGCGGAATGCTGCTAAATCAAAGACTCAGTCCAAGTATATAAGAGAAACTCTTTTAGATAATGTTCGCGAGTATTCTAACGGGGAATCTGCCTTCAAATATTTCACCAGCAAGATAAAGGAAAATGGCATCTATATCTTAGACGAGCCAGAAAACAGCTTATCGCCAGAGATGCAGCTGGAACTGGTAAATTTCTTAGAGCTGTCTGTCCGTGCATTTAGATGCCAGTTTATCATTGCAACACATTCTCCATTTATCTTGTCATTAAAAAATGCTCTTGTTTATGATTTGGATAAAGAACCTGCAGGCCCTAATGACTGGCACAAGCTTAAAAATGTGCAGGCCTATTACAAATTCTTTATGGATAGAAGAGATGAGTTTGAAAACTAGTTGGCAAGGTGTGCCTCTAATACTTCCACTGCATTTCTAACGCAGTCATCGCATTCGCATTTTACCACACCAGTTTCAACACCCTTAAGGTCCTTGCAGATTGTAGCACCGCATTTGCTTTCAAAAGCCTTTGCTACAGCTGCAGCGTCCCTGAGGATAGGCATACCTTCATATTTCTTCATGCCAAGAACCATCTGCGCTCCACAAAGTGCACCGCAGGTAGCTTCCATGCAGCCCATGCCGACACCAAATGAAGCACCCATTTTCTTTAAATCTCCCTCAGAGCAAGAAAGCTCATCCTTAAAAGAACAAAGTACTGCCTGACAGCAATTGTATCCGTTGTGCTTAAGTTCTACTGCTAATTCTTTTCTTTCCATTTTAGACTCCTATTTATCATTATTTTTTAATTTACAGATTCCCTGTGTCATTGTGCCCATAGGACAAAATGTACACCAGGTACGTTCTTTATATAATACCATAACAATCAATCCTATTAACGTTGAAGTTAACATAAGACTGTAGAAACCAAATCCAAACTGGGCTACCCAGTCAGGAAAAAGGCTTCCATTATAAGCCCATTGCCAAGGAACCTTAAAGGTCCAAAATAGCTTGATGGCTTTTCTTAGTGTGCCAGCACCAGAGAATACAAGATAGGTTTGGAATACCATCGTTCCAAACATTGTAAGGAAGAATATAAGAAATCCATATCTGAACCACTTTGATGATAGCCATGCGGGTGCAGCCTTACCTCTGGAACATTTCATATTTCGGCCTAAAACCCAGAACAGCTGACCTCGACCGCACATGTGATTGCAGAACCATTTGTTTCCACCTACAATTGCAAAAATCAAAGGAAGAATGAAATCAATCATTCCAAGCCATGCAAAGAGAATATTGAAAAATCCCAAGGCAAAATAAACGATAGACCAAATCCATAAGTATTCATACCAATGTCGTTTCACTTTATTCTTAGCCATTTGCCACCTCCTGATTAATTTCATTAATTGTTATTGCATTGGCAGGACATGCTTTGGAACAAATACCACATCCTACACATTTTTCTAATTCCACAACTGCATAGCATCCCCTATAAATGTTGATAGCCTTTCGTGGACACTGTAGTGCACATACTCCACAGGCTACACATCTGTCCTTGTCTGGACTTGCTTTTTTCTTAACCATCTAGACTCCTATACTTGCTTTGTTTTTGAACTACGTTTATTATATGTGGTAAGGAAAATATATCAACTACGCAAAATAAATTAACCTGGTAAGAAAAAACTTACCAGCACGAGGAAAAGAATATGAGTAAAGAAAAGAAAGAACCATTATGTGAAGATATAGCAGGTGAGAGCTGTGGACTAAAGAAGGTATTAAATATTGTTGGTGGAAAATGGAAGATTATGATTCTTTGTGTCATCGATAATAATGAAGTAGTGCGCTACGGAGATTTAAGGCGTTCCGTTTTTGGAATCACAAATACTATGCTGGCTCAGTCTTTAAAGGAACTGGAGGGGGATGGTATGATTTCACGTGTGCAGTATGATGAAATGCCTGTGAGGGTAGAGTATTCTCTTACTGATAAAGCAAAATCATTAATCCCTATTCTTTTAGAACTAAAACGTTGGGGAGAGGACAATCTATAAAAGGAATTTTAGCCGTGGTGTTGAACACCGCGGTTTTTTTGTGAAAATTTAGAGAAGTTATTGCAAATAACATATGAATATATTATCATATGTTCAAAGGTAAGACTAGACTAACTAAGATGAGCTTGGAAAGGAGGACTTATTATGCCAGAGAATTTCTTAGATGTAAAACAAATTTATAAAGCCTACGGGGAAGGTGATAGTAGGCAGGAAGTGTTAAGGGGAACAGATTTCTCGGTGGCTAAGGGGGAGTTTTGTGTACTCTTAGGACCATCAGGTTCAGGAAAATCTACACTGCTAAATATCATCGGGGGTGTTGATAGTGCAGATTCTGGTTACATTTCTATTGATGGAGAAAAGCTTGAGGATATGAATGAGAAGGCGCTGACTAATTACAGACGTAAGCACCTTGGATATGTATTCCAGCTTTACAATCTTATTCCAAATCTTAATGTGAAGGAGAACATTGAGGTAGGTGCATATCTTTCAGACAATCCACTTGATATTGATGATTTGCTTCACACGCTAGGTCTTTTTGAACACCGCTATAAGCTTCCAAACCAGCTTTCTGGTGGACAACAGCAGCGTACTTCCATAGGTAGAGCAATTGTAAAAAATCCAGATATTCTTCTCTGTGATGAGCCTACAGGAGCCCTTGATTACAACACATCAAAGGAAATCCTTGGACTTATTGAAAGTGTAAATCAGCGGTACGGAAATACGATAATCATGGTTACTCACAATGAAGCAATTTCTCATATGGCAGACCATACTATCAAGCTTCGTGATGGTATTGTCCGTAAAAACATAGTAAACGAGAACAAGATTAGCGCAGCTGATTTGGATTGGTAAGGGGGTGATAATATGAGATCACCACTTATTAGAAGAATTCCAAGAGAGCTACTTGGAGAATGGAAAAAATACTTTGCCCTATTTGGAATTATGGTAATCACCATAGGATTCGTTTGCGGTCTGTTTGTGGCTAACAATAGTATGGAGACAGCAGGTAAGGAATCCTTTGAGAAATACAATATCGCAGATGGATATTTTAACTTAAGGGACGAGGCTACAGACAAGCTTATAGATGCCATTGAGGATGAGGGAATCACCACTTATAAGCAGTATTATAAGCAGGTAAGTGAACGCATCCCAAATAAGAAAAACGCAGAGAAATCTGACATCAGAGTTTTTGTAAACAGAGAACAGGTAAATAAGATTTGCCTTATGAAAGGTGAATTTCCAAAAGCTAAGGATGAGATTGCTATAGACAGAATGCACGCTGAAAATGTTGGTGTAAAGATTGGTGATTACATCAGAGTTGATGGAAACAATATGAAGATTACTGGTCTGGTAGCCTTTTCTGATTACAGTGCATTATACGAGGATAATAGCGAGATTATGTTCAATGCCATAACCTTTGACGTGGCTGTTGTAACTCAGGAAGGTTTTGACAGCATTAAAGGCGCTACAGTTTATCAATACGCATTTACGTATAATGACAAGCCAAAGGATACCGAGGATAAGAAATTAAAATCCGATGATATCGTTGAGCGACTTTATAAGCTTGCTGCTACTGGAGGAGATGAGGATAATCCTGATTTCGAGCACCTAAATGAGGTTACAGGATATCTCCCTGAATATCTTAATGAGGCCATTCATTTTTCCCTGGATGATATTGGAAAAGATAAGATAATGGGAGAAGTTTTACTTATTTTCCTTATAGCAGTTATCGCATTTATTTTTGCCATTGCGGTAAGTAATACTATCGTAAATGAAGCATCGGTAATCGGAACCTTAAGAGCTTCGGGCTACACAAAGGGAGAGCTTTTAAGACATTACGTGACAGTTCCTATAATAGTAACTTTGCTTGCAGCTCTTATCGGTAATGTTTTGGGATATTCTTACTTTAAAAACGTAGTTGTAAACATGTATTACAATTCCTATAGTCTGCCTACTTATGAGACACTGTGGAATTCTGATGCATTTATCAAGACTACCGTATATCCGGTATTACTTGTAATCGTTATAAACTTCATGGTTATTTCTTCTAAGCTTCAGTATTCACCACTTAAGTTCTTAAGAAGAGATTTAAGCAAATCAAAAAGGAAAAAGGCTATTCGTTTGCCTCGATGGGGCTTCTTAAATC
>JAFYYE010000155.1 GCA_017557715.1 Pseudobutyrivibrio sp. | reverse complement strand
CTTCTTGTCCATCTGGTCTGCTGCAAGATGGATAAGAAGATCAGAAATACCAAATACAGGGTCTCCTGCCTCTTCACCAACGTTTACCTTTACAACCTCACCTGTTTTCTTTACAAGAACACCGTGAAGTGCAAGTGGAATAGTTACCCACTGATACTTCTTGATACCACCATAGTAATGTGTATCAAGCATAGCAATATCTGAATCTTCGTATAATGGATTCTGCTTTAAATCCATACGTGGGCTATCGATGTGAGCGCCAAGGATATTAAGACCATTCTCAAGAGATTCTGAACCAATATTAAATACGGCCATCATCTTGCCCTTGTTTACAGCATATACCTTATCGCCAGCCTTAAGCTTTGTGTTCTTTGCGATAGCATCTTCGAGATTCACATAGCCTGCAGCCTCTGCCTTCTCTACGAAGAAGTCAATACATTCTCTTTCTGTCTTGCACTGTGAAAGGAACTTTCTGTAGTCCTCTCCAAATGCCATAACCTTCTTTAAATCTTTTTCTGAAGTATATTTACTCCATGCGTTAGTGCGTTCCATTTCTAAAATTGCTCCTACTTCTAAAAATATTTCTTATATTATTTCAATCGCCCTTAAATGGCAACTGGTTTTATCTTACTACTCGCCTGCGATGTTATTCTGAACTCGACGATAGAGCTCCTCTGCAGCATTGTAGCCCATCTTCTTCTGACGATGGTTAACCGCAGCAGCCTCACAAATAATCGCAAGATTTCGACCTGGTCTGATTGGAAGTGAATGACATGTTACATCAATTCCAAGAATATTCATATACTCATCTGTCATACCAAGACGGTCATATTCCTTTTCCTTGCTCCAATCCTCAAGCTTGATAACAAGGTCGATTCTCTGCTCATCCTTAACAGCCTCAACACCATAAAGTGATTTAACATCGATGATACCGATGCCTCGAAGCTCGATTAAGTACTGAGTAATAGATGGTGCGCGACCGTACAATCTTTCATTATTTGGACGACGAATCTCAACCACATCATCGGAAACAAGACGATGCCCACGTCTGATAAGCTCAAGAGCAGCCTCTGATTTACCGATACCAGACTCACCTGTGATGAGAAGACCTTCGCCATAAACATCAACTAAAACACCGTGGATAGTAGTGTAAGGTGCAAAGTCCTTATTTAATGAGTAAATAAGGGCTGACATAAATTCTGATGTTGCTCTGTCTGTTCCAAGAACAGGTACCTTTGCTTTAATAGCTTCCTTTAAAAGCACATCCTCAGGCTTTTCGCCTCTACAATAAATTACACAAGGAATTTCATATGAAAACAGCTTTGCGAAGCTTTCTGCCTTTTCCTCGTCTGACTTTTTTGAAAGGTATGCGGCCTCTACATTTCCTATAACCTGAATACGGCTTGGCTCAAAATGCTCATAAAATCCATGAAGCTGAAGAGCAGGTCTGTTAACATCCGCAACGGTTACATGTGATTCCTCAAGTTTAAGCTCCGGTGTGAAGTTTGTAAGATTGAATCTTTCCTGAACAGTTGCCACTGTTACAAATTTGTTTGCTGCCATAAAAATCCCTCCGTTAATTTTGAATATTGCTTTATATATGATATATCATTTTTTAATTAATTCATAGGGTGAAAGTAATTGTATACATTTGTGGCGGATTCCAGATTCATGCCCTCGGTAGCCGCCAATTCTTCTATTGTTGCCTCAGCCATTTTTTCAGCTGAAACAAAGCGCTTCATCAATGCTTTTCGGCGTTTTGGCCCTATGCCAGATATATCATCAAGGAAACTGTGAACCTGACCTTTGCTTCTGAGGCTCCTATGATATTCAATTGCAAATCTGTGAGCCTCATCCTGAAGTCTTGTTATAAGCTTGAAGCCTTCGGAATGGGTGTCGATAGGAAGCTCCTGCTCTCTAAAGTACAAGCCTCTGGTTCGATGATGGTCGTCCTTGACCATGCCGGCCACTGGGATGTGCAAACCAAGTTCCGCAAGAACCTGCTCTGCGATGTGCACCTGTCCTTTTCCACCATCCATCATGATTACATCTGGAAACTTTGTAAAACTGTCTTCGATAACTCCGCCGTTCTCTTCCAGTTCCTCTAATCCGTGGGAAAAACGGCGTTTAAGCACTTCATACATAGATGCATAATCATTTGGACCCTCGACAGTTTTAATCTTGAATTTTCGGTAATCTGAGCGTTTAGGCTTGCCTTTTTCAAAAACAACCATAGAACCAACAGACTGAAATCCTGATATATTGGAAATATCGAAGGCTTCCATTCGACTGGCGCTTTCCAGTCCAAGAAGGTTTGAAATTTCTTTCATGGCTCCAATAGTTCGACCTTCTTCTTTCTTTATCTTTTCTCTATCCTGATCCAGGACCATCTGCGCATTCTTAGCCGCAAGCTCTACCAGCTTTTCCTTGGCGCCGCGTTTAGGGGTTCTAAGATAGACTCTGGCACCCTTTTTATTTGTGAGCCAGTTTTCGATTAGCTCAGACTCTTCCAAATCATATTGCACATAGATTTCTCTAGGCACAAACGGTGTTCCGGTGTAATAATCCTTAAGGAAATACTGAAGCAATTCTTCATCTGTATCATCCACTCGGACGTTGATAAAGAAATGTTCTCTGCCAATCATCTTGCCGCCACGGATGAAGAATACCTGAACTACAGCATCCTCCGTTGATTTTG